>JAXDHR010000054.1:0-15299 GCA_034664425.1 Solirubrobacteraceae bacterium | reverse complement strand
AGCGCCGGCCTCGCCTGCGGGCTGAACTTCCTGCGCAGCTCGCGGGACGGAGGCAGCGCCGGCGTGCCGGTGCACGTGCTGCTGCGCGTCGTACTCGATCGCTGCGACTCGGCGGGCGAGGCGCTGCGGCTGCTCGCGGCGCTTCCGGCCCGCGCGTCGGCCTGCCTGACGCGGGCCGACGCGGGGGGCGTCGCGGTCGCCATGGAGCGCTCGCCGGGCGGCTGGCGGCTCGTCTTCCCCGGTCCCGGCGGCCGGCTCGCCCATACCAACCACTTCCTGGCGGGTCTCGCCGCGGGCGAGGACCTCGAGGCGCGCGAGGCGCCGAGCACGGGGCTGCGGCTCTGGGATCTCGGCCGGCTCGAGCCGGGCAGGCCGCTCGAGGACGCGCTCCGGTCCCACGCCGGCGCGCCCGAGTCGATCTGCCGCCACGAGCGAGACCAGGACACGTGGCCGGACCGGCGCGCGACGCTCGCCTCGGTGGTGCTCGACCCGGGTGCCCGCGCCATGCGGGTCGCTGATGGGCCGCCGTGCTCGGCGGCGTACGTCGACGTGTCGCTGCCGTGACCGCCCGCGTCGTGATCTCGGTCGATGTCGACGGCCCCTGGGGCCTGGCCTGCCGCCCGGTCGCCGGTGGCTGGAACGCACGGCTGACGAGTCGCTCCGAGGCCGCCTACGGGCTCGGGCGCGGCCTCGATCGCCTGCTCGAGGTGCTTGCCGCCCATGCCGTCCGCGCGACGTTCTTCGTCGTCGGAGCGGTCGCCGCCACGATGCCCGAGCGCATCCGCGAGCTCGCCGCGGCGGGTCACGAGATCGCGCACCATGGCTACTCGCACCGAGCGACCCACACGGTCGGTGCCGTCGCGCAGCGCGACGAGATCGAGCGCGGGATCGGTGCGCTCGGCGAGTGCCTCGGCGTCGCGCCGGCCGGGTACCGCTCGCCGGCGTGGGAGCTGACGCCGGTCACGCTCGACCTCCTGGCCGAGTACGGCTTCGCGTACGACTCGAGCCTGATGGCAGACGACCGCCCGTACTTGCTCGACACCGGTCTGGTCGAAGTGCCGGTCCACTGGTCGCTCGACGACGTGCCGTACCTCGCCTTCCATGCCGAGGCGCCGGCGCGGCCCGGCGGCCTTGCCGCGGCGCGGGAGATCTGGCTCGCGGCGCACGCCGACGCGGTCGCCGAGCAGCGACCCGTCGTCTACACCGTGCATCCCGAGCACACGGGCCGCGCGCCGCACCACCGCCTGCTGTCCGACCTGCTCGAACGGGTTGCGCAGGGCGGGACGCCGACGAGCACGGCGGCGTCGCTCGCCGCCGCCTATGCCGCGCGCTGCGGCCGCGCGACGGCGTACAGCAAGACGAGCGAGCCGCCGACGGCGAGGGCCGAGGCGCCCGCCATCCCGGTCACGTAACCGGTCGCCGTCGCCGCCGGCACGGCGCCGATCGCCACTGGGCCGATCGCGCCGCCGAGGTACTCCGCGGTGGTGAGCAGCCCGGCCCGCTCCCCGCGGCCACCGGGCGGCCCCGCGATCGCGCTCGCGGCGACCGCGGCATTGGCGACCACGTGTGCGAAGCCCAGCATCGTGATCGCGGTGACGAGCACGGCAGTCGCATTCGCCGCGGCGGTGAGCACGCCGAGGGCGGAGCCCTCGAGCAGCAGTCCGGCGGCGACGCTCGACGCAGGCGCCAGGCGTGCGGCCAGCGCCCGGTAGAACCGGATCGCCGGCCATGTGGTCAGCCCGAAGCTCGCGAGGGCGGCGCTCGCGGCGAGCGTCGACCAGCCGCGGCCCTCCTGCAGCCGGATCGAGACGAGCAGAACGCCCGCCGTGCCGGTTGCGGTCACCAGCAGCGCTCCGACGCCGCCGGCCGCCAGCGGCCGGTCGGGCGAACCCCTGCGCGCCGTCGCCACGCCGGCCGCGACGGCGATCGCGAGCGCCCCGGTCGCGGCGAGGGGATGCGCGCGCAGCTGCCCGAGCGCGACGACGGCGACGGCGGCGACCAGTCCGCCGGCGACCGGGGCGAGCGGGTGCCGTCCGTCGCGCGGGACAGGAGCCGCGAGCTGCGCCCGCGGCAGCGCGGCGGCGCCGAGCGCGGCGACCAACGCGCCGGGAAGCAGCGACGTACGCCAGCCCGCGAGCGGCACGAGGACCCCGGCAACGAGCGTTCCCGCCGAGAAGCCCGCTGCGATGGCGACGCCGTAGCTCGCCATCGCGCGGCGGTGGCCCTCGCCGGCGGTGCGCGCCGCACCGAGCAGCGCGAGCGCGGCTGGCGCCATCGCCGCTGCGCCGGCTCCCTGCAGCGCGCGTGCAGCGAGCAGCACGAGACCCGTGGGCGCGAGCGCCTCGGTCAGGCACGCCGCGGCGAATACCGCGGCGCCGGCGCGCAGCAGCCGCCGCGGTCCACCCGCGTCGGCGAGCCGCCCGGCAGCCATGAGCAGACTGCCGAACGCCAGCGAGTAGGTGCTGAACGCCCACGCCAGTCCGGTCGCCGACAGGCCGAGGGTCGTGCGGACCTGCGGGCCTGCGACCGCCCAGGTCGCGAAGTCCATTGCGATCGCGACCTGCGGTGCGCATGCCGCGATCAGCGCGCGCCGGTGCATTCCGGCATCGCGCGCGCCGCCGCGTCTGCGGCGGTGACCAGCGGAGTCCCCGCGCCGGCCGCTCGCTCGAGCAGCGCGCGCAGCACGTGCTGGTGCGGCGAGCGCCCGCTGTGCTCGGGGTGCAGCGTGTACGTCACGTGTCGCCGCTCGGCGACGGCGTCGTCGTGGGCGGCGAGCCAGGCCGCCTCGAGCGCGTGCACGGCGCCCAGGCGCTGCGGCTGCTCGGGGTGGAAGGCGAGATACGGGACGTCGTCGAGCGTCCAGTGAACCGGCAGCTCGAGCAGCTCGTTGGGCAGGCGGTGGGGGCGGTCGTCGCCCATCAGGCTCGAGTCGTAGGCGAAGCCGTGCTCGGCCAGCAGGTCGAGCGTGACCGGCGTCAGCTCCCACGCCGGCGACCGGTAGCCCGTGGGCGCGGCGCCGAGGCAGTCGCCGAGCGCGGCGATCCCGCGCTCGATCTCCTCACGTTCTCCGGCAGGGTCGAGCGCGTGCGTGGGCCGGTGCGCGTGGCCGTGGTGCGCCACCTCGTGACCGGCCGCGGCGAGCTCGCGCACGCGCGCGGGCGCCTCCTCCGCGACGCGGCCGACCACGAAGAACGTGGCTGGCGCGTCGTGGGCGGAGAGCGTCGCGAGCAGCCGGTCGAGCCCGCGCCCGAGGCCGAACTCCGCCTCCGACCGCGATGTCAGGCGGCGCCCCCACCCTCCCGGCATCGGCCGGCACGCGAGCCCCCACGGCCCGTCGACGTCGACGGTGATCGACAGCGAGGCGCTCATGCCGCCGCACCGTCGCAGCGCCGGAACGCGACGCGCGCCTCCCCGCCGCGCTCGTCACGCGCGACGGCAACGCCGAGGAAGCCCTCCCCGAGCAGCTCGCACATGGCGCGGCGGATCCGGGGCAGCTCGCCGGCGCCGCCGAGCGCGACCCAGCGCGTCTCGCCGTGCGGGCGCCCGCCGGCCGTGGCGAGCGGCCACACGATCTCGACGTCGTCGGTGGGCCCGGCGCCGCTGCGGAGCCCGTTGTGCAGGTCCGCGTGGTAGGCGGTCAGCCGCGCCCCGAGCCCGGACAGGTACAGGCCCAGCGCGGGCCCGTTACGCGGGTCGGCAGTCCAGCGGATGAACCGGTGGCCCGTATGCCGCGCGCGCCGGCGCTGCTCGAGCTTGAGGGCGCGGGCGATCCCGAGCCTGCGATGAGCCGGGTCGACTGCGAGCCCGCAGGCGTACAGTCCGCGGTCGGGCCGCGACAGATCTCCGAACGCGTGCGCGATGCCCACGACCCGCGCGCCCTCGAGCGCCACCAGCGTGAGGCCGCCGCAGCCGTCCGTGACCCGCATCAGCCACGCCGGGATCGCGTCCTGGGGCGGGAAGCCGAGCGACCGGGCGAGCAGGTCGGCGCCGTCGCGCAGCTCGTCGCGGCACGGCGGGCGGATCGCGATCGAAGCCATGCCCCGGACGGTCGCGCAGGAGGCCTCGCCAGGCCATCCTCCGGTCGGCCGCGGCGGGGAGGACCCCGCGGGAGTCGCGCCTCTCAGCGCACGTCTTCGAGCAGCTCGCTCGGCGTCACGTCGAGCCCGCGGGCGACCTTGAGGATGGTCGTCAGCCGAGGGTCGCGCTCGGCGAGCTCGAGCCGCGAGATCTCCGTGAAGTGGACGCCGCAGCGATCGGCGAGGTCCATCTGCGACAGGCCGGCGGCTCGGCGCGCGCGACGGATGTTCACCCCGAGTTGCTCACGCCCGTGCACCGCGCATGATGCTTCGCGAGCACAGCCAGTCCGTCTATAGCCGATACCTCAAACCGCGAGGGACGCAAACGTGCCCTCAATCGAGCAGACCGCGGCGCATCGCCACCGCGACGGCCGCGGCGCGATCGCAGACGCCGAGCTTCTCGTAGGCGTTGCCGATGTGCGTCTTGACCGTGGTCACGCCGAGGTTCAGGTCCCGGGCGATCACCGCGGCAGTGTGCCCGGCGGCGATGGCGCGCAGGACCTGGCCCTCGCGTTCGCTCAGCAGCGCGCCGCGCGCGTGCTCGCGGAAGCGGATCTCCTCGACCACGGGGGCCTGCAGGTCGCGCCCGAGGTGGACGCCGCCGGCCCGGGCGCGCGCGAGGGCCTCGAGTAACTCGGCCGGTTCGGCGGAGCGGGTCAGGCATCCGGCCGCGCCTGCTGCGAGCGCGCGGTAGGCGAGCTCGCGCTCGCGCGGCGCCAGCACGACGACGCAGCGGGTTCCCAGGCGCTCCTCGTCGATCCGTCGCAGCAGGGCGAGCGGGTCGAGCGCCCCGTCCTGCGCCGAGATCAGCGCGAGTGCCGGCCGCAGCCGGCGCAGCGCGCTCAGCGCAGCCCCGCCGTCGCCCGCCTCGGCGACGACCCGCAGCGAGCAGGCCTGCCGGACGACACGGGCCAGCGCGTCGCGGAACAGCGGGAGCGGATCGGCGACGAGCACGGCGCCGTCGACCCCTGCCGCCGCGTCGGTGGCTGTGGCAGACGCCGGCTTCATGGCGCAGGTTTAGCGCAATTAATCTCGATCATTCAAGAGCCATTCCGGCAAACCCGTCGCTTCGCCGGGACCTGATTCGGTTGTCAGACCGAGAACGAACGATTGACTCACTGGGTAAGGGATGATTCGATCACCCGATGCCTCGTCGCCGCCATCAGGACGTCGTCGAGGCCCTCCTCGACCGCATCGTGGCCGGCGACTTCGCGCCGGGAGACCGGCTGCCGAAGGAGGTCGTCGTCGCTGAGCAGTACGGCGTCAACCGGGGGACCGCTCGGGAGGCGCTGCGTGCGCTCGAGGAGCGCCGCGTCGCGATCGTCAAGCACGGGCGCGGTTCGATCGTGCAGCCCCCCTCGAGCTGGAATGTGCTCGATCCGACGGTGGCAGCCGCGCTCCTGCGCGCCCGCGGGCGTGCGGGCTTCGGGCGCGAGATCGGGCACGCCCGCCTCACCGTCGAGCCCGAGCTCGCCGCGCTGGCGGCCGAGCACGCCGGCCGCGTCGACCGCGCCGCGCTCGCGCAGGCCATGAAGCAGGACGCTCCGACCGGCGCGTTCATCACCGAGCTCGGCCGGATCGCGCGCAATCGCCCGCTCGCCGCGGTGGCGGTCGCGCTCCGCAGCCTCGCGCCCGCGCCCGCGCCGCCCGACGGCGCGCTGCACGAGGTCCTCGAAGGCGTGATCGCCGGCGATCCCAAGCGAGCCCGCGCGGCGATGGAGGACGTCGTCGGCCGCGGACCGCGCACCGGCTGAACGGCCGCACGACGCTCCTCCCGGTCCTGGCCCACCGGAGGATGGTGAGCTCGCCGGGACGCCCCGAGTCTCTCCCTCATCGACCAGGGGGGCATGACCATGCAGCTCACGCACACCGGCTTCGTCGTCCGCGATGCGATCCCGCTCCCGGCGCCCGGGACCACCGTCCGCGCCGCGGCGCAGCGCAGCGACGCCTACGCGGTCCGGATCACGACCGCCTTCGAGCCGGCGCTCGACGCGCTGAGCGCCCTGGTGGCGGACCGCTCCGTCGCGATCCTCACCGACGAGACCGTCGAGGCCCTCTACGCCCCGGCGCTCGTCCGGCGCCTGCGCGCGGCGGGCGCCGATCCGCTGGTCCGGGCCGTGCCGCCGGGCGAGGGCAGCAAGAGCCTCCGCCGCGCCTGCGGCCTCTGGGACTGGCTCGCGAGCTCCGAGCTCGCTCGGCGCGACGTGCTCCTGAACTTCGGCGGTGGCGTGATCGCCGACCTGGGCGGATGGGTGGCGAGCGCCTACATGCGCGGGCTGCCCTACGTCAACATGCCGACAACGCTGCTCGCCCAGGTCGACGGCGCGCTCGGCGGAAAGGTCGCCGTCAACCACCCGAGCGCGAAGAACCTTCTCGGCGCGTTCCACCAGCCGATCGGGGTGGTGGCGAACGTCGGCTTCCTCCGGTCGACCAGCGCACGGCACATGCGCGCGGGGCTGGCCGAGGCGATCAAGAAGGCGGTGATCGCGTCGCCGGAGCTGTGGTCGTTCATCGACGAGCGCGCCGAGGCGATCCTGGGCGGCGACCTCGAGGCGCTCGAGCGGCTCGTGTGCGCGGCGGCGGCGATCAAGACCGAGCTGATCGCCCGCGACCCCTACGAGGCGGACCTCCGCCGGCCGCTCAACTACGGCCATACCGTCGGCCATCCGGTCGAGACGCTGAGCGCGTACGACGGCAGCGTCCTGCACGGTGAGGCGGTCGCCTTCGGGATGGTCGTCGAGACGCGCATCGCCGCGGCTCGCGGCTGGACCGAGCCGTGGCTGCTCGAGGGCGTGATCGACCTGCTGCGCCGCTGCCGTCTGCCGACCCGCGCCGCGGACCTGAGGACGGCGCTCGACGGCCGCGCACTCGTCGCGGCGATGGACAAGGTGCGCCAGATCCGTGCGGGCAGTCTGCGCTACGTCCTGCCCGTCGCGCTCGGCGAGACCGTGATCGCCGACGATGTCAGCGAGGCCGAGCTCGCCGCCGCGCTCGAGGCGTCCGGCGTCGCGATGCGATGACCCGGCGTCCAACGCTTGCGTCATATGACGTCGAGTGATTGAATCACTCGCTCTCTGCGACCCACCCCTTCTGGGAGCCTGTATGCCGACCGCGTCCGAACGACTGCTCGACGACGCCGCCACCGTGATCCCCGGCGGCGTCAACACCTGCCGCCGCCGCAGCACGCCGCGCGTGTGCTTCGAGCGCGGGCGCGGGGCGTACGTCTGGGACCTCGACGGCAACCGCTACGTCGACTACCACGCCGCGTACGGCGCGATCTTCCTCGGTCACGCCCATCCGGTCGTCATCGACCGGGTGGCCGCGGCGATCGCCGAGGGGGTGTTGTTCGGCGTCGGCGTCACCCGGCGCGAGGTGGAGCTCGCCCGCCGCATCGTCGCCCACGTCCCGTCGGCCGAGCAGGTCGTGGTCTGCAACTCCGGCTCAGAGGCGACCTACCACGCGATCCGGCTCGCGCGCGGCGTTACCGGCCGCCAGAAGATCCTCAAGTTCCAGGGGTGTTACAACGGCTTCCACGACTACGTCCTGCGCAACGTCCTTTCGGCGCCGGAACTCGTGGGACGCCGCGATCCGCAGTCCAAGGGCATGCTCGAAAGCGCCGTCGACGCGACGCTCGTGTGCCGCTTCAACGATATCGACGACGTCCGGACGACGGTGGCATCGCACCCCGACGAGGTGGCGGCGATCATCGTCGAGCCGATCGCCCACAACAGTCCCGGCCTGCTCCCGCGCGAGGGTTTTCTGGCGGGCCTGCGCGAGCTCTGCGACCGCGAGGGCATCGTGCTGATCTTCGACGAGGTCATCACGGGTTTCCGCCACGGGCTCGGCGGAGCGCAGGCCGCGTTCGGGGTGACGCCTGACCTGACCACGCTCGGGAAGGCGATCGCCAACGGGTTCCCGCTGGCAGCGGTGGCGGGCCGCACGCGGCTGATGGAGCACTTCAACTCCAACCCGACCGGCGACGTCCACTTCGGCGGGACGTACAACGGCAACGCCGTCGCGGTCGAGGCGGGGCTGGCGACCATCGGCGAGCTCGAGGACGGCAGCGTGCACCGCCACGTCTTCGCGCTCGGCGCGCGGATGCGCGACGGGCTGCGCGAGATCGCCGAGGCGGCGGGGATCGCCGCGGTCGTGGGCGGCTACGGCTCCCTGTTCGTCCTCTGTTTCATGGAGGGCCCGCTCGAGACCTACGACGACGTGCTGCGCAACGACGACGCGCTCTTCAGCGCGTATCGCCGCGAGCTCGTCGCCCGCGGCGTCTTCGAGATGCCGGAGAACCTCGGCCGCAGCCACATCAGCGCTGCCCACACGGGGGATGACGTCGACCGCACGCTCGCGATCGCCGCCGAAGCCCTGCACGCAGCGCTCGACGCTCGCGCCCGCCGCGCGGCGCCCGCCGTGGGGTAGCCCGCGACCGCGTACCGAGTGCCGGTGCGGTGCCGCCGGCGCCGGCCGCGTGCACCGCCGACCGCGGGGCACCGGCGGCCGCAGGTACGCGAGACTCGGGGCCGCATGGAGCTCCGCCACCTCCGCTACTTCGTCGCCGTCGCCGAGGAGCTGCACTTCCGCCGCGCCGCGGAGCGGCTGCACATGTCCCAGCCGCCGCTGAGCCAGCAGATCCGCGCGCTCGAGGACGAGCTCGGCGTCACGCTGCTCGAGCGCACGCAGCGACGCGTCGCGCTGACCGCGGCCGGGGCGGCCTACTACGAGCGCGCCCGCGAGATCCTGGATGCCGTCGAGGACGCGAGCCGGCTCGTGAAGCGGGTCAACCGCGGCGAGGTCGGGCGGCTGGCCGTCGGCTTCGTGGGCTCGGCGATGTACTCGCTCGTGCCCGAGGCGCTGGGCGCGTTCGCCGCGCGCTACGGAGACGTCGACCTGCACCTGCGCGAGCTGACCACGGCGGCGCAGCTGCGCCAGCTCGAGAGCGGCCAGATCGACGTCGGATTCATCCGCCCGGCGTCCGAGCGGCCGGGGCTCGCCTTCGAGACGGTCGAGCGCGAGCCGGTCGTCGTCGCGCTGCCCGAGAGGCATCCGCTCGCCCAGGGACGGGCGCTCGCCCTCGAACAGCTCGCGGGCGAGACGCTCGTGCTGCTCGGCCGCGAGGACTCACCGGGCGTGCGCGACTCGCTGGCTGGAGCGACGGAGCTCGTCCGCGGCGATGTCCAGGAGGTGCGCGAGATGCAGACGGTGATCGCGCTCGTCCGCGCTGGGGTCGGCATCTCACTCGTCCCCGGGTCGGTGCGGGCGCTCGCCCGCGAGGGCGTCGTCTACCGCGAGCTGCCGGCCGACGGACCGACCGTCGAGCTGGCGATGGCCTGGCGGGCGGGGGACCGCTCGCCCGTGCTCGCCGCGTTCAAGCAGGTCACCCGCGAGTTCGTGGCGGTGCGATCGGCGGCGCGTCGGCCCCCGCCGGGAGGAGAGAGAAGGCGGGGGCCGGCGCCGCAGTGACGTCACGGCGACGCCGGGGAGGAGAGATATGTATCCGGCGCCGCTGCGGGTGGGGAGCCACCTAAGCGTCCAGTGGGACTCTACGGATCACCGTCCGATGCTTCCAATACCGGGTTGCTCGCCGATTGATAGCTCCGACGTATCACCTCACGCCGTGCTTGTCGTGGCAGATCCACCCGCCGGCGCGCCGCCCTGCGGCGGCATTCCGCCCGACGGCGGCCTGCCGCCTCGCGACATCGTCGATTGCATCGCCTGCCGGACCTTCGCCTGCGAGATGCCCAGCGCCTTGGCGAGTGCCGCGGAGCGCTCGCCGGACGGCTGCGAGCCGGCGGTCGGCCGCGTCGCCTGCATCGCCGCTTGCAGCTTGGCGACGGACACGCCGAGCGCTCCGGCGAGCGACTTCAGCTGCGCGGCCGGCGGTCCGCCCGCGCGCGCCGCCGCGGGGCTGCTCCCGGTCGTGGCCGAGGCGGTGCTGGACTGGGTCGACGAGCTGCCGCAGCCGGCGAGCGCGAACACCGCGCTCGCGCCGAGCAGGGCGGCGGAGTGCTTGAAGGGGACGTGCATGAGGGGACTCCTGTCTGACGTGGGATGCGTTCAAGGCCTGCGGGGCGGCGTGAAGCGGGCCCCGCCAGCCTGTGGCGGGGCCCCGAGCTGCGCCCCGGCCGGCCGGCCGCCGAAGCCGCCGAAGCCGGAGGAGGCGGTGGCGGGCAGCGAGGCGCGGGAGACCGCGTAGCCGCCGACGGCGGCCACGCAGGCGGCGACGACCAGCGCGGCGAGACGGCGCGAGCGCGGCAGGCGGCTCATGCCTGCACCTCGTAGAGCGTCCCGCCGGTGACCCCTGCGTTCTTGACCGCGGTGCCGTGCTGCTCGACCCAGGTGGTCAGCGCGGAGTGGCTGCTCGAGGCGCCCGGCCCACCCATCCCCCCCGACGAGACGAGCACGTAGCGCAGTTCGCCGCGGGCGACCATCGCCGATAGCTGCGAGACGGTCGGCGCGGGATCCTGCCCGCTGAAGCCGCCGATCGTCACCACGGGCTCACCCGTCGCGAGGATGATCCCCGCCGTCGTCTGCGAGCCCGTGGCGGCGACCAGGTACTTCGCCGAGCCCTGATGGGCCTTCAGGTACGCGAGCGTGGTCGCGCTCAGCGATCCGCCGCGTGGGCCGCCCCCGGCGGCGCGGAACCCGCCGCCGGACGGCAGAGAGCCGCCGGCCGGCTGCGAGTCGCCACCCGGCAGCGAGCCACGGCCCGCGAGCCCGCCGCCCCTGCCCGGGCCGCCGGTCGACGCGCTGGCCGGTCCCGCCGTCACGTTGTTGCCGTCCAGCGCGCGGCCCGCCGTGACGACGCTGTACGCCGCCGGGCCCGCGGCGAGCGCGAGCACGGCCGCGACGGCCCCGACCGCTGCGCCCCGCCGGCCGAGGACGCCGGGTACGCGCAGCGCCACCGAGGCGCAGACCGCGACCGCGGCGGCGACGGGGATGAGCGTGTGCAGCGCGGGGGCGAAGGACGGGGTCCGCTGCAGCAGCGCCACGGAGACCCAGGCGGTCGCGAGGATCGCCACGTCGAGCACGGTGAGCCCCGTCCACGAGCGTGCGGCCCAGCGCCACAGGGTCACGGCGCCGGCGCCGGCGAGCGCGGCGACGGCGGGGGCGAGCGCGCTCACGTAGTAGGGATGGAAGATGCCCTGCTGGCTCGAGAAGACGGCGACGTGAACGAGCGCCCAGAGGCCGAACAGCACCCAGCCGGCGCGGCGCAGGTCGGTGCGCTGCGCGCTCCGCGTCAGCCACAGGCCGGCGACGAGGGCGATGCCGGCGAGCGGCAGCAGCCAGGCGATCTGGCCGCCGACCTGCTCGTTGAACATGCGCCACAGACCGGCCTGGCCGCCGAACGACGCGCCGCTGCCGAGACCGCCCTCGCCGAACAGGCGACCGAAGCCGTTGTAGCCGAAGATCAGCTGCCAGACCGAGCCGTTCGTGCTGCCGCCGATATAGGGGGCGGAGCCGGGCCACAGCGTCACGGCCGCGGGCCAGGCAGCGCTGGCGACGACCATCGCCAGGCCTGCGGCCGCGAGCTGGCCGAGCCGGACGAGCAGCCGCGGCGGTCCCGCGATCGCGTAGGCGGCGGCAAGCGCCGGCACGACCATCCAGCCCTGCAGCATCTTCGTCATGAAGGCGAGGCCGACGATCGCTCCGCAGAGCAGCAGGTGCTTCGTCCGGCCCGACTCGAGCGCCCGCACGAGCATCCAGGCGGACGCGACGAGCAGCAGGACGAGCAGCGCGTCCGGGTTGTTCACGCGCCCGATCGCGACGGTGATCGGCGTGATCGCGAGCGCGGCGGCGGCGAGGATGCCCGCCGCCGGCCCGAAGACGCGGCGCACGGTCGCGAAGAGCAGCCCGACGGCGGCGATCGTGCACAGCGCCTCGGGCAGGAGCATGCTCAGCGAGGAGAAGCCGAAGATCCGCGCGGAGAGCCCCATGAGCCAGATCGAGAGCGGCGGCTTGTCGACGGTGATGAAGCTCCCTGGATCGAGCGAGCCGAAGAACCAGGCCTTCCAGCTCTCGCTCGCCGATTTGACCGCCGCCGCGTAGTAGGTGTTCGAGTCGCCCGAGCGCGTGAGCCCCCAGAGGACCAGCACGGCGGAGAGCGCCAGCACACCGAGCAGCGCCGGGCGGACCCAGCGTGGATCGGCGGTACGGGTGAGTGGTTGCCGGCGCGGACGCGGTGCCGCGCCCGCGAGGCGGCGGCGGAGGAGGGCGGGGGCGGTCGAAGACATGCCGCAAGCCTCGGGGGCCCCCGTGCGGAGGGGCTGGGCGGCGCCTGGGTGCTTCCTGAGAGCGGGTCGGTACGGACCGATGAGGGTCTCCGAGCTCCAGACCGCCGGCAACGCCGGGCCGATCGGCTCCGGGGCCGAGAGACGATCAGCGGGCGGCTGAGTCCCGCCTTTCGGCACGGCCGGTCGTCCGGGTGGGACGCGGTGTCGAAACGGGCCTCACCCGTTCGTGTAGGAGGTGAAAGGAGACTTCCCCCATGCAGCAGTACCTGCTCAGCGTCTACCAGCCCGACGGCGGCACGCCTCCGCCCGAGGTGCTCGATCCCATCATCCGCGACCTCCAGACCCTCAACGAAGAGATGAAGGACGCCGGCGTGTGGGTCTTCTCGGCCGGGCTGCACCCGCCGAGCACCGCGACCGTCCTGCGGCCGCGCGGCGGCGAGGTCCTGATGACCGACGGCCCCTTCGCCGAGGGCAAGGAGCATCTCGGCGGCTTCACGATCATCAGCGCCGAGGATCTCGACGCCGCGCTCGGCTGGGGCCGGCGCCTCGCCGAGACGACCACGCTCCCGATCGAGGTGCGGCCGTTCCAGGAGCAACGCTGACCGAGATCGAGCGTGCCTTCCGCGCCGAGTACGGCCGCGCGGTCGCCGTCCTCACCCGCGTCTTCGGCGACATCGATGTCGCCGAGGACGCGGTGCAGGACGCCTTCGCCGAGGCCGTCCGCCGCTGGCCCGAGCGCGGCCGGCCGCCGAGCCCGGCCGGCTGGATCATCACGACGGCCCGCAACCGCGCCATCGACCGCCTGCGCCGCGAGGCCTCGCGCGCTGATCGCCAGGCCGAGGCCGCGCTGCTGCATGCCCGCGAGCAGTCGGTCGATGAGGAGGAGGGACCCGTGCACGACGACCGCCTGCGGCTGATCTTCACCTGCTGCCATCCGTCGCTGGCCACCGGCGCGCAGGTCGCGCTGACCCTGAAGCTGCTCGGCGGGCTCAGCACGGCCGAGATCGCGCGCGCCTTCCTCGTCGCCGAGCCGGCGATGGCACAGCGGATCGTGCGCGCGAAGGGCAAGATCCGCCACGCCGGCATCCCCTACCGAGTCCCCAGCGAGACCGACCTCCCGGAGCGGCTGGACGCCGTGCTGGCGGTCGTCTACCTGATCTTCAACGAAGGCCACAGCGCCAGCGCGGGCGACGCGCTCGTGCGCGCGGAGCTGTGCTCGGAGGCGATCCGGCTCACGCGCCTGCTGGTCGCGTTGATGCCCGACGAGCCGGAGGTGCTGGGGCTGCTCGCGCTGCTGCTGCTGATCGAGGCGCGCCGGCCCGCGCGCACCGACGCCGCCGGCAGGGTCGTCCTGCTTGCCGACCAGGATCGCGGCGCCTGGGATCGCACGCTGATCGGCGAGGGCCACACGCTCGTGCGCCGCTGTCTGCGCCGCGACCAGCCGGGCCCCTACCAGCTGCAGGCCGCGGTCAACGCCGTTCACGCCGACGCGCCCGTCGCCTCGGCGACCGACTGGCGTCAGATCGTGGCGCTCTACGACCAGCTGCTGGCGCTCGCGCCGAGCCCGGTCGTGGCGCTCAACCGCGCCGTCGCGGTCGCGGAGGTCGAGGGGCCCGAGGCCGGGCTGGCGCTCGTCGACGGCCTCGACCTCGACGGCTATCGCGTGTTTCATGCGGTACACGCGGACCTGCTGCGGCGGCTCGGCCGCGGCGAGGAGGCCGCGCGCGCCTACGACGCGGCGATCGCGCATACGGACAACGCCGCCGAGCAGGACTTCCTGCGGCGCCGCCGCGACGGCGCCTGTTCTTCGACCGACTCCTAGCGGCGGCGGTTCTTGCGCCGCTCGTTCGCCTCGTGCTCGCCGCGCGCGACCGAGGCGGCGAACATGATCAGCCCCTGAACGAGGATCGGGAAGGCGACGAAGAACACGACGACGAGGCCGAGCGTCATCTTCCAGGCCTGGCTCAGCCCGATCAGGGTCAGCATGACGAGGCTCCTTCGGCGGCGGGGGCGGTCACTGGCGCAAGTGTATGACGACCGGCTCAGATCGGCGACGACGGGCGCGCCATGCCCTCCGCGAGGTCGCCGAACCCCGGCGCGATGATGGCGCCGGGCTGCGCGATCAGCTCCTCCGCGACGAGCGCTTCGGTCGTGAGCAGCAGCGCCGCCACCGAGGCGGCGTTCTCGAGCGAGAGCCGCGTCACCCGCACCGGGTCGATCACGCCCTTCTCGTAGAGGTCGCCGAACTCCCCGGTCAGCGCGTCCAGACCATGCCCGTCGGGCATCGCCGCGACCTGGTCGATCGCCGCGCGGCCGTCGTAGCCGGCGTTCGCCGCGATCCAGAACAGCGGCTCGGTCAGCACGTCGCGCATGACCTCGACCCCGCGCTGGTAGTCGCCCTCGAGCTCGAGCGCGTCGAGTGAGGACGCCGAGCGCAGCAGCGCGGTCCCGCCGCCCGGCACGATGCCCTCGGCGAGTGCCGCCTGGGTGGCGGCGAGCGATCCTTCCGTGCGGCGCAGGCGGTCCCTCAGCGCCGGCTCGGTCGCCGCGCCGACGCGGATCACCGCCAGTCGCGAGGCCAGCCGCGCCAGCCGCTCCTGCATGATCTCGACGTCGCGGTCCTGGCTCGCGCGCGCCAGCTCGGCTCGGATCTCGGCCAGCCGGCCGTCGACGGCCTCACGCGTGCCCGCGCCCTCGATGATCGTCGTCGAGTCGGCGGTGACGATCACGCGCCGGGCGCCGCCGAGGTGCTCGGTGCGAACGGTCGCGAGCGTCAGGCCGGCCTCGTCGGCGATCACCTGGCCGCCCGTGAAGGCGGCGACGTCGCCGAGGTGCTGGATGCGCCGGTGCCCGAAGCCGGGCGCGCGCGCCGCGACGGCCTGGATCGTGCGGTGCTGGTTGTTGGTGACGAGCATGCCGAGTGCGCCGCCGTCGAGCTTCTCGGCGAGGATCAGCAGCGGCCGGGAGGCCTTCATGACCAGATCGA
>JAXDHR010000053.1:0-14368 GCA_034664425.1 Solirubrobacteraceae bacterium | reverse complement strand
CGGCTCCGGCCAGGCTTCCGGGCCGAGGTGCGCGAGCGACTCCTCGCCATCGAGACCCTCCGGCGTGAGCAGCTTCACCCACGCGCGCTGCTTGGTCCCGAACTCGCGCAGCCGCAGCTCGCGGTCGTCGGAGAGCCGCACCAGCAACCGTGAGGTCCTGTCACGCAGCGACGCGCGCTTGGCGAACATCTGCATGCGTCCGGCGCTCATCAGGTGCACCAGCAGCGTCAGCGGGCCGCGCTCGGCCGTGTCGACGTCGAGCAGAAGCAGCTTGCCGCGCCGGCGGACGGCGGTGAACGCCGCCCCGTCGAGCGCGTTCAGCGGCGGATCGAAGGTCTTGAGCGCGTTGATCCCCGGCGCGAGCACCGACTCGATCCGCTCGCCGGGGAGCGCCTCGCCGAGCCGCCGCGCGGTGATCTCCATCTCGGGCAGCTCGGGCATGCGTCCCACGGTAGCCGAGCGGGGTAGGCAGCCCGCATGGATCCCTGGGTGCAGGCGGGCGCCGCCGCCATCTCCCGGCGAGCGGAGCGCGAGCTCGAGGCGCTCGTGGCGGTGTCCTCGCCGTCCGGCGACGTGCACGGCGCCGAGGAGTGCGCCGCACTGTGCGCCGCGCTCGCGCCCGACGCCGCGGTCATCGAGCGCCCGCCCTGCTCCTCGCCCGGCCACGCCCGCGATCTGCTGGCCACGCTACAGGGAACGGGCACCGCCCGCATCATGCTGCTCGGCCACGTCGACACCGTCGTCGGCCACGAGGCCCACCGGCCGCTTCAGCGCCGCGACGGCCGGCTGGTGGGCTCCGGTGCGGTCGACATGAAGGGCGGCGATGTCCTCGCGCTCGGCGCCCTGCGCGCACTTGCCGCACGGCCAGACCGCTACGCGGAGGTCGCGCTGCTGCTCGTCTGCGACGAGGAGTGGCGCACCGGGCCGATGGACCACGTCGAGCGCTTCGCGGGCTGGGACGCCTGCCTCTGCTTCGAGGCGGGCGAACTCGGGCCGGACGGCTCGGAGGGCGTCGTCGTCCAGCGCAAGGCCGCGGCGACGGTTCGCGTGCACGCGCGCGGGCGCTCCGCGCACTCCGGCTCCGCGCCGGATCGTGGCCGCAATGCGCTGCTCGCGCTCGCCGCGGCCGCCCAGGCCGTCGCCGCGCAGCACGACCCGCACGGCCCGCACCACCTCAGCGCCGTGCCGACGATCCTGCGGTCCGGCGAGGCCTTCAACGTCGTCCCGGGCGCGGGTGAGCTGTTCTGCGACTGCCGCGCCGACGACCTCGCCGCCGTCGAGGCCGTGCTCGCCGCCGTGCCCGGCGAAGTCGGCGGCGTGCTGCTCGAAGCCGAGACGATCCGGCGCTGGCCGGGCATGGCGCGCAACCCGGCGGTCGAGCCCGTGCTCGCACGCGCCTCGGCGGCCCTCGGCCGCCGCGTCGCCGGCGCGAGCCGCGGCGGGGCGAGTGACGCGTCGCACATGGCGGCGAGCATCCCGGTGACGATCGACGGGCTCGGGCCGCGCGGCGGCAAGGCGCACAACCCGGGCGAATTCGTGCTCGCCGAGTCGCTGCACCCCCGGGCCGAGGTCGCGCTCGCCGTGATCGACGCGGTGCTCGACCGCTAGCCGTCGCGGGCGAGCGTCTCGATCTCGCGCGGGCGCAGCAGCAGGACGAGCTCGGGCGCGCTGCCCATGCGGACCGCGGCCACGCCGCCCTTCTTGAACTCGATCCGTGCGCCGGTCAGCTCGTGCACCACCTGCGAGAACGACGGGTCGTGACCGACGATCAGCACGCGGGCGTCACCGTCATGCCCCATCAACAGCTCGAGCGCGTCGTCGCGATCGAAGCCCTCGGCGAGCACCTCGGCCACCAGCGGCTCGATGTTCAGCGCGGCGCACGCGCGCGCCGCGGTGTCGCGCGCTCGGACCTTCGGGCTGGCGTAGCAGGCGGCGAACTCGATCCCGAGCCGCGCGAGCGCTGCGCCGGCCTCGTCGGACTGGCGCTCGCCGCGAGCGGTCAGTTCGCGGTCGTGGTCGGGCTTCGATTCGTGGGGGACCGCCTCGCCATGGCGAAGAAGCCAGAGCTGCGCTGCCATCGGCGCGTCAGCGTACCGGCCAGAGCCGGTTCCTCCCACGACCAGTAGGAGATCGCGCGTTCCTCGGCGGCCAGCGCGTGGCGGCCGTCGTCGAGCGCGGGCGAGTCCTCGACCTGCCAGCGCGAGAACGTCGTCACCAGCTCGACGCCGCCCGCCGCCCGCAGCGACGAGACCGGCAGCAATCGCGACTCGCCGAGCCGCGACATCCGCACCTCGACCAGCTCGACCTGGCCGCCGCCGTCACGGGGCCACGTGTCGACGACACGGCCGACGCGGGCCCCCTCGGGGTCGAAGATCCTGCGGCCCATCAGTGTCTGTCGCCGCACGTCGCGCGCTCCTGGTCAGGTGGACACGCACGGTATCGGCCGTGCGTGCCCACCCGGTATGCGGTCCGGACCCTAATTGACGTCGATCGGGGGTCCTGTCAGGTGCGATCCGGAGGGCGAGGTCCACTTGACCCGGTACCTGATGCCCTTGCGGTGGTGCACCGAGAACGAGTACACGCCCTTGCTCGTCGTCGTCTTCGTACGCAGCGCCTTCCACGCGCCCTGGTTGCCGATGCGCGACTGGACGAGCACCTGCGTGGTCGCGCGATCGGGCCGCACAAGGCCCCACAGCACGTCGCGGCTGCCGACCTTCTCGACGGCGAGCGGGATCGGGAAGCCGGCATAGGAGGGCTTCTTCTTGCCCGTCGCGGTGCGCAGCCCGGTCTGGAAGCCCCCGAGCAGCTTGTCGTCGGTCAGCTCGTACTGCGAGAACTGCGCGACGCGCGAGTTCGAGTAGGCGATGTGCTCGGCGATCGCCAGGTACGCGGGCTGCTTGGCCTGCGGCACGCCCGACGTCCTGTCGGGGTAGGTCTGGATCCCGAACTCGGTCAGGTAGAGCTTGAGCCGCTTGGGGATCGCACCCGCGCGCGCCGCGCGGTCGAGCGCGCTGGTCAGACGCGGCAGCACGCCGATCGTGACGTCGCCGGCCGGCGGCTTGAAGTGCGGGCCGGTCCGCGTCGTGTAGGCGTGGTGCGCGTAGCCCTGCGCGTCGAGCTTGGAGCACTTGCGCGTGTGCTTGTAGCTGGCGTTCAGGCACAGCATCGAGCGCAGGTAGGGCAGGGGATGCGCCGTGTTGCCGTTCCCGCGCGGCGCGGTCTCGCCGAGCAGGATGCGGTCGTGCTTGTTCGCGGCGCTCGCGCGGATCGCCTTGGCGCCGGCGATGTAGAGCTTGCGATAGGTCGACGCGGAAGCGAGCCCGGTCGGCTTGAGGAAGTGGTTCGAGTTGGGCTCGTTCCACAGCGACCAGGTCGCGACCTCGCCCGCGTAGCGCGACGACACGGCCTTGACCCACTGGCCGTAGAGCTTCGCGCTCGGTCGGGTCAGGTGGTCCTTGTGCTGGGCGGTGGCCCACTTCGGGACGGGGCCGGTCAGCGTGAGCTGCAGCTTGATGCCGCGCGCCTGGGCGTCGGTCACGAGATGGTCGAGGCGATCCCAGGTGCCCGCGGGGTAGGCGCTCGACTTCGAGGCGTTGAAGCTCGGCTTGCGCTTGGCGTTGGGCTTGGGGGCGAAGCTCTGCCAGTAGACGAGCTGGCGCACGTTGGAGACGCCGAAGCGCTGGATCTCGTCGAGGGCGCCCGGCCGTAACTGGTCGTAGAGCAGCTGACCGGGTGCTTCGAAGACCATCGACTGGCTCGCGCTCGCGTGACCGGCGGCGGGTAGGGCCGCCAGGACCGCGAGGGCCATCGTGAGGGGAAGGATCGTTCTGCGTATGGGAATGCGCATCAAGGTTCCCCAACGCATGACCGGCCCCCGGGTTGCGGCCGGGCGTGCGGACGCCCCAGCCGGGCTCATCTAGGATCGGCGCCGTGCCGGCCATCGTGGACACTCCGGAGGAGGCCCGTGCGCTCGAGCTGCCCCCGCTGCTCGTGCGCCGTCCGCTCGAGGCGTTCCTCGACGCGCACGGCCTCGGCAGCGGCTCGCTGACGGCCGATCCGATCGGCGAGGGGCACTCCAACGTCACCTTCCTGATCGAGCGCGGCGGCGAGCGCTGGGTGCTACGGCGACCGCCGCGGCCACCGCTGCCGCCCTCGGCGCACGACGTGCTGCGCGAGGCCGGGCTCATCCGTGCGCTGGACGCCACGCCGGTACGGGTGCCGCGGATCGTCGCCATCTGCGACGACGCGGACGTGATCGGCGCGCCGTTCTACGTGATGTCGCTCGTCGAGGGCGACGTGATCGTGACCTCGGTCCCCGAGCCGCTCGACAGCGAGCCCGAGCGCCGCCGCATCGGCGACGAGCTGATCGACGCGCTCGTCGAGGTCCACTCCGTCGACTGGCGGGAGATCGACCTCGAGGGCTTCGGCCGGCCGACCGGCTACCTCGAGCGCCAGTTGCGCCGCTTCGCCGGGCTGTGGGAGCACAACCGCACGCGCGAGCTGCCCACGCTCGAGCGGGTGACCGAGTGGCTCGGCGCCAACCGTCCCGAGTCCTCGGACGCCACGATCGTCCACGGCGACTACCGCCTCGGCAACGCGATGTTCGCGCCCGGCGCCCCGGCTCGGCTGGCCGCGATCTTCGACTGGGAGCTCGCGACGATCGGCGACCCGCTGGCCGACGTCGGCTACCTCGTCGCGACCTGGAGCCAGCCCGGCGATCCCGACGACGTCCCGTTCTCGCTCGACGACGCGACGCGGCGGCCGGGCTTCCCGTCCCGCGACGAGCTGATCGAGCGCTACGAGGCCGCGACCGGCCGCTCGCTCTCGGACGTGCGCTGGTACATGACGCTCGCGCTCTGGAAGGCGGCGGTGTTCCTCGAGGGCTCCTACCGGCGGCGCCTGGCGGGTACCACCGACGACGCGTTCTTCGACACGCTGAAGACCGGCGTGCCGGCCATCGCCGAGCGCGCCTGGACGATCTCGCAGGGTGACTGAGCGCCGCGGGCTGATCGTGGACTGGGGCGGCGTCCTGACGACGGACGTGTTCGCCTCCTTCCGCGAGTTCTGCACGGCCGAGGGCCTCGCGCCCGACGCCGTGCGCGACCTCTTCCGCGAGGAGCCGCGCGCACGCGAGCTGCTCGCCGGGCTCGAGACGGGGACGCTCGGGCGCGACGCGTTCGAGTCCGGCTTCGCGGCGCTGCTCGGCGTCACGCCGGAGGGGATCGTCGAGCGGCTGTTCGGCGGGATCGGACCCGACGAGACGATGCTCGCGGCCGTACGGGCGGCCCGCGCCGCCGGGCTGCGCACCGGGCTGCTGTCGAACTCGTGGCGCGCGGAGGACTACGACCGTGCGCTGCTCGAGGCGCTCTTCGACGCGTGGGTCATCTCGGGCGAGGTCGGCATGCGCAAGCCGGACCCGGCGATCTACGCGCTCGCCGCGGAGCGCCTGGGCCTGCCCCCGGAGGCGATCGTCTACGTCGACGACCTCCCCGGCAACCTGAAGCCGGCGCGCGCGCTGGGAATGGCGACGGTCGTGCACCGCGACGCCGCCGAGACGCTTCCCGAGCTGGAGGCGCTCCTCGGCATCACCCTGCGCTGATCGCCGCCACACCCGCGAGGATCGCGACGATGCCGAGCTCCTGCGTGCGCGTCACCCGCTCGTGGAGCACGGTGCGCGCGAGCACCACGGTCATCGCCGGGTAGAGCGAGCCGAGCACCGCGATGACCGATAGCAGCCCATGCCGGGTGGCGAGCGCGTAGAGGCCGTTGGCGAGCACGTCGAGCGCCCCGATCGCCAGCAGCGGCGCGACGCCGCGAACGAAGCTGTCCCGGCCGACCCCGCCCGGTCGCAGCACGAGCGCGCCCGCGAGCAGCAGCGCCGCCTGCACCGCGCGCGAGAGCAGCACCGTCCAGGCGACGCCGGCGAGCTCGGTGGCGCGGTCGATGCCGGCGAACCACGCGCCGAAGCCGAGGGCGGCGACGATCGCCAGCCCGAGTGCCGCGCGCGCCCGCTGCGCGGCGGCGCGCGAATCCTCCCGCGCGGCGAGCACGATGCCCGCGAACGCCAGCACGATCCCCGCGACCTGCAGCGCGCCGGGATGCTCGCCGCGGACGAGCCCCACGAGCACCGGCACGGCCGCGCCGGTCGCCGAGACCGGCGCGACGATCGACATCGTGCCGATCGCCAGGCCGCGGTAGAAGGCCAGCAGTGCCGCGATACCGGCCGCGCCGGAGCCGGCCGCCCAGCCGAAGGCGGCGAGTGTCGGCCTGCCATCGGAGACCACGAGCAGGAGCGCGACCGCGAGCACGACCGCCGCGAGCTGGCCCCACAGCAGCACGACGAGCACCGGCAGGCGGCGTGCCTGCAGTCCGCCGAAGAAGTCGGCGCACCCCCAGACAACCGAGCAGCCGAGCGCCAGGACGACGCCCAGCACGCGCTACGCGACCCGCACTAGTCGCGCTTCCCGCGCCCGTAGAGGAGCTTCACGAGGCGGCCCAGCAGCCGCGTCGTGCGCGCCTTGTAGGGGAACATGTGGAGATCCTTCTTCGGGGCGATCCGCGTCACCAGCAGCGCCTGCTGGCGCGTGTACTTGCGGATCCCCGGCGCGCCGTGGCGCACGCCGAGCCCCGACTCCTTCCAGCCGCCCATCGGCAGCTCGAGCGCGAGGTAGTTGATCTGGGCGTCGTTGACGCAGACGGCGCCGCTCTCGAGCTGCCGCGCGACCGCCTCGCCGTGCGCCAGGTCCTTCGTCCACACGGAGGCGCCGAGCCCGTAGCGCGAGTCGTTGGCCTTCGCCACCGCCTCGGACTCGTCGGCGACCCTCACGATCGGCAGCGTCGGCCCGAAGGTCTCCTCGGTGATGCAGCTCATGTCCTGCTCGACGTCGACGAGCACCGTCGGCTCGAAGTAGCGGCCGTCCGTGTCGTGCGCGTGGCCGCCCGCGACGACGCGCGCGCCCGCCGCGGTCGCCTCGTCGACGTGGCGGCGGACGATGTCGAGCTGCGGCGGATGGGTGACCGCGCCGACGTCGACGCTGCCCGGCCCGGCGGGCGGTCCCTGGCGCAGCGCGCGCACCTTCTCGGTCACGCGGCGCACGAAGTCGTCGTAGACCGGTTCGACCACGTAGGCGCGCTCGATCGAGATGCAGGTCTGGCCGCCGTTCTGCATCGACCAGTAGACCGCCGCGTTGGCGGCGCGCTCGAGGTCGGCGTCCGCGAGCACGACCATCGGGTCCTTGCCGCCCAGCTCGAGCGAGACCGGCGTCAGCGTCTCCGCGGCGCGCGCCATCACCTTCTTCCCGGTCGCGGTCGAGCCGGTGAACATGACCATGTCGACGGCGTCGATCAGCGCGCTGCCCGTGTCGCCGTAGCCGGGAGCGACCTGGAAGACGCCCTCGGGCAGGCCGCACTCGCGCATGCACTCGGCCATCAGCAGCGAGGTCAGCGGCGTGATCTCCGACGGCTTGAGCACGACGGCGTTGCCGGCGGCCATCGCCGGGATGCAGTCGCCGAAGGAGTTGGTCAGCGGGTAGTTCCACGGACCGATCACGCCCACCACGCCGACCGCCCGATAGCGGACGGCGAGCTTGCGCCCGGCGACGAAGACGTTGGCCGAGTGGATCTTCTCGTCGGCGAGGTACTTCGGCGCGCGCTTGGCCCAGAAGCCGAACGCGTTGGCGGCGTAGGCCACCTCGGCGAGCTGCGCGTCCTCCCAGGTCTTGCCGGTCTCGGACATGATCGTCTCGACGATCCGGTCGCTGTTGTCGGTCACCCACTTCTGGGCGCGACGGAGGATCCGGCCGCGGCCCTCGAAGCCGAGCGCCTCCCACGCCGGCTGGGCGGCGCGCGCTCGGGCCACCAGCGTGGCGACCTCGGCCGGCGCCGTCGCCTGGATCGTGCGGATTACCTCGCCGGTGGCCGGGTTCTCGACAGGGATCTCGCGCGGGGCCGAGGCGGCGTCGGCCGTGGACTGCTCGATGGTGGCCATCGAGCGAGGCTACCTCACCCGCTGGGAGGCGCCGCCCCTACGACACCTCGAGGCGCTCGATGCGCGCCTCGTCCTTCGGGCGGTCGCGCGCGTCGGTCGGCTGGCCCTCGATCGTGTCGACGACGCCCATCCCGTCGCTGACCTCGCCGAAGACGGTGTGCTTGCCGTCGAGCCACGGCGCGGCGTCGATCGTGACGATGAAGAACTGCGAGCCGTTCGTGTTCGGCCCGGCGTTGGCCATCGCCAGGGCGCCGCGGACGATCTTGTGCTCGTTGATCTCGTCCTCGAACGTGTAGCCCGGACCACCGGTGCCGGTGCCCTGCGGGCAGCCGCCCTGGATCATGAAGTCGGGGATCACGCGGTGGAAGATCAGCCCGTCGTAGAACCCGTCGCGCGCGAGCGTCGTGAAGTTCTCGACCGTCTTCGGGGCGTCCTCGTCGAACAGCCGCAGCTTGATCTCACCGTGGTTGGTGACCATCGTCGCCTCGGACATGGGGAGTGCCTCTCAGTTCGCGGTTCAGGTACGTGCCGGCTCGACGCGCAGGACGTGCCCGCGGACGTCGGCGCCGTCGACCGCCTCGGCGATCCGGGCGGCCTCCGGCGCGGGGACCTCGAGCAGCGCGAAGCGCTCGAGCAGCCGCACGTTGCGGATCGCCTCGCCGTCGACGCCGCCGCGCGAGGTGACGGCGTGCACGACGTCGGACTCGGCCAGCCCCGCCGCGCGACCGCCGGAGGCGATCAGCGTCACGAAGTGGCCGTTCGTGTCATAGGTCTCGGGGTCTCGGGGCTTGCGATGGCGCCGCCGCGGCGGCTCTTGCGCCGGCGCGGGCGCGACGTGGGCCCCCTCCGCCCACGGCGAGATCGTCGTGTTCGCGTGGCGCTCGATCGCCTCCAGCTCGCGCTTCTGGCGCGGCTCGACGAAGGTGATCGCCCGGCCGGTGTCGCCGTAGCGGCCCGTGCGGCCGATCCGGTGCACGTAGACGTCGGGAGACGTCGGCACGTCGTAGTTGACGACGTGCGTGACCGTCGAGATGTCCAGGCCGCGAGCGGCGACGTCGGTGGCAACGAGGATCGGCACGCGGCCGCCCTTGAAGGAGATCATCACGCCGTCGCGCTGGCCCTGGCTCATGTCGCCGTGCAGCGCACGCACGTTCATCCCGCGATCGCGCAGCGTGCGGAAGAGCTGGTCGCAGCGGATCTTCGTGCGCACGAAGATGATGGCCTGGCGCGGGCGCTCGGACTCGAGCACCCGGATCAGCATGGCCAGCTTGTCGGCCTGCTTGGCCTCGATCTGGAACTGCTCGACGGTGTCGATCGTCAGCGTCGCCGCCTTCACCTGCACCGTCTCGGCCTGGTAGAGGTGGCGCTCGGCGAGCGCGCGGATCGGCGGCGGCATCGTGGCCGAGAACAGCGCCGTCTGACGTCCGTTGGGCGTCAGCGAGAGGATCTTCTCGACGTCCTCGAGGAAGCCCAGGTCGAGCATCTCGTCGGCCTCGTCGAGCACGAGGTAGCGGCACGAATGCAGCATCAGCGAGTGGCGCGAGATCAGGTCGAGCACACGGCCGACGGTGCCGACCACGATCGGCGCGCCCTGCTTGAGGTAGGCCTGCTGGTCCCGGATCGGCGCGCCGCCGAAGACGGCGACCGGGTTGATCCCCTTGCGCGCGCCGTAGGTGCGGATCGCCTGCGTGACCTGGATGCACAGCTCGCGCGTCGGCGTGAGCACCAGCGCCTGGACGTCGGGGTCTCCCGGGTCGACGAACTCGAGCATCGGCAGCCCGAACGCGGCGGTCTTGCCAGTGCCGGTCTGGGCCTGGCCGATCACATCCCGGCCCTGCAGGAGCAGCGGGATCGTCTGCTCCTGGATCGGACTGGGCGCTTCGTAGCCCACGTCACGGAGGGCGGCGAGCAGGGGCTCGGAGAGGCCGAGGTCGGCGAACGTCGTCATATTCGTGCGTGGACTTTAGAAGCGTGGATCGAGCAGGAGCTTCCCCGTCGTCCGCCGGCCCGCGAGGTCCTCGTGCGCGCGCGCGGCCTCCGACAAGGGGTAGGTCTCGCCCTCGACGGGCCGCAGCTCGCCGGCCGCGGCGCGCGCGAGCAGGCCGGCGAGCGGTCCCGCGACGAGCCGCCCGGGGTCGGCGAGGCAGTGGTAGAGCCAGAACCCGACCACGGCCTTGGAGTGCTTCATCAGGTGGCCGGTCGAGGGATGCGCGGACTCGCGCGACGCGATCCCGTAGACGACGAGGCGCCCGAAGGGCGCGAGCGCGTCGAGCGAGGCGTCGAACACGCGCCCGCCGGTCGGCTCGAGCACCACGTCGACCGGGGCGCCGGCGTTGGCCTCGACGAGCGCGTCCGCGAGATCCGCGCGCGTCACGTCGACCGCGGCGTCGGCGCCGAGCTCGAGCGCGAGCGCGCGCTTGTCCTCGCTCGAGGCGGTGGCGATCACCCGGCCGGCGCCCAACGGCCGCGCCAGCTGCACCGCCAGCGAGCCGACGCCGCCCGCGGCCGAGTGCACGACGACGCACTCGCCCGCGGCCAGCTTCGCGGACGTGCGGTAGAGATGCCAGGCGGTCAGCCCCTGCACGAGCAGCGCAAGCGCGACGGCGTCGGAGACGCCGTCGGGAATCGGGAACACGTTGGCCTCGGGCACCGCCGCGAGCTCGGCGTAGCCGCCCGTCCCGCCGGTCAGCGCGACCACGCGCGTGCCGTCGCGCTCGAGCGTGCCCGCGACCTCCGCGCCGGGGACGAGCGGCAGCGAATAGCGCTCGACGTACTCGTTGCGGCTCGCGTGCGTATCGGCGAAGTTGACCCCGGCGCGCGAGACGCGCACGAGCACCTCGCCCGTGCCGGGCTCGGGGGCGGGCGCGTCCTCGACGAGCTCGAGCACCTCCGGGCCGCCCCAGTCGGCGATGCGGATGGCTCGCACCGGGAGGACGATACCCTCCGCGCCGATGACGCTGACCGTGGTCGGATCCATCGCCTTCGACGCCGTCGAGACGCTCCATGGCACGCGCGACCGGCTGCTGGGCGGCTCGGCGGTGCACTTCGCGCTCGCCTCCTCGTTCCTCGCCGAGACCCGCGTCGTCGGCCCGGTGGGCGACGACTTCGGCGACGCCGAGTACGACGTGCTGCGCCGCCGCGGCGTCATCACCGACGACATCGAGCAGGTCCCCGGCGGGAAGACGTTCTTCTGGGCGGGCCGCTACGAGCGCGACGTCAACATCCGCCACACGATCCAGACCGACCTCAACGTCTTCGAGCACTTCCAGCCCAAGCTCTCGCCGGAGTCGCAGGCGGCCGACACGGTCTTCCTCGCCAACATCCAGCCCGACCTGCAGCGGGAGGTGCGCCAGCAGTGCGCCGCCGCGCGCTTCACCGCACTGGACACGATGAACATGTGGATCGAGGTGGCGCGCTCGTCGCTGCTGCAGACGATCTCGATGGTGGACTGCGTGGTCGTCAACGACGGCGAGCTCAAGCAGCTGACCGACGAGCCCAACCACGTGCGCGCGGCCAACGCGGTGCTCGACATGGGTCCACGCGTCGTCGTCGCCAAGCAGGGCGAGTACGGCGCCGCCATGTACACACGCGACGGTGCGTTCGGCCTGCCCGCCTACCCGACCGCCGACGTGATCGACCCGACGGGCGCGGGCGACACCTTCGCGGGCGGCTTCATGGGCTACATCGCCGCCCATATCGACGAGGAGCTCAGCGACGAGGTCCTGCGCCGCGCGATGGCGTACGGCACCGCCCTGGCCTCCTTCAACGTGGAGGCGTTCGGCACCGAGCGGATGCAGTCGCTCGGCGGCGAGGAGATCCACGAGCGCGTCGCCGAGCTCGAGCGCGTCACGCGATTCGACGCCGCGCCTGTGCCGTTGCGCACGGCGTAACGTCGCCGAAGGCGCCGAGCGCAGCCTGCGGAGCAGAGGCGCCTGGCAGGCGAGAGCAAATGTGCGCGGCCCCACTCCCCAACAGGAGTACCCTTCCCCTATGGGATGGGGGATGCTCTGGCTGTTCTTGGCGCTCAAGATTCCGCTGCTGGCGCTCTGCTACCTCGTCTGGTGGGCGATCAAGCAGGAGCCCGAGCCGGTCGCCGGCGAGGATGATGGCGGCAACCAGCGGACCCGTCCGCACCCGGTGCCGAAGCTGCCGCGCGCCCCGCGCCGCGGCCCGCACGGCGACGCCGCGCTGCCCAGTCCGGCCCGCGTGCGGGGTGCGCGGGCCGTGGATGCGCGCGCGAAGCAGCCCACCACGCGCTGACCGCACTGCGTGCCACACTGGCGCCGTGGCCGACGCGTCCCGCGCCAGGTCCGTCCTCTCGGACGGCACGATCCGCCGCCTCGTGGAGGCCGGCCGCATCGTCATCGAGCCCTGGGATCCGGCCCTCGTGCAGCCCGCATCGGTGGACCTGCGCCTCGGCGACTCCTTCCGTGTCTTCCACAACCACCGGGTCACTGCGATCGACCTGCGCGACCCGCCGACCAACCTCACGGAGGAGGTCATCGTCGCCGAGGGCGAGCCGTTCGCGATCCACCCCGGCGAGTTCGCCCTCGGCCGCACGCTCGAGACCGTGGCGATCCCCGACGACGTCGTCGCCCGCATCGAGGGCAAGTCGAGCCTCGGGCGCCTCGGGCTGATCGTGCACGCGACCGCCGGCTTCGTCGACCCCGGCTTCACCGGCTCGCTGACGCTCGAGATCACGAACCTCACGCGCGTGCCGATCAAGCTCTACGCCGGACTGCTGATCGCCCAGCTGTCGTTCATGGCGCTCGACACCGCCGCCGAGCACCCGTACGGGTCGGAGGCGCTGGGGTCGCACTACCAGGGCCAGGTGGCGGCGACCGAGTCGCGCTACATGCGGTAGCTTCGCGCCATGTTCGCCGTCCTGCTCGCCGCCGTGGAGGCGCGACCGTCGAAGACTCCGTTCTACATCGCCGGCGCCCTGCTGGTGATCTTCGCGCTCTGCGTCTCCGCCGTCGGGGTGCGATCGGAGACGTTCCCGCCCTCGCGCGCCGCGCGCACCGGGTTGATGGCACTCACCGTGATCCTGGTGGCGGCCGCCATGGGAACTGCGGTGCTCACGTCCTGAGCGCCACAATGACGGGTAACCAGATCTGAGATCCCGTCCACAGGAGCATTCGTGAGCACCGAGCAGCAGAGCCAGAACGGGGGAGGAGTAGGCACGAGCACCGACTCCCTCACGATCACCGACAACCGCACGGGGCAGACGTACGAGGTCCCGATCGAGGACGGGACGATCCGCGCCCCCGCGCTGCGCGAGATCAAGGTCTCCGAGGACGACTTCGGCCTCATGACCTACGACCCGGCGTTCATGAACACCGCGTCGTGTCGCTCGTCGATCACCTACCTCGACGGCGACAACGGCGTGCTCGAGTATCGCGGCTACCCGATCGAGCAGCTCGCCGAGAAGAGCACCTACCTCGAAGTCGCCTACCTGCTCGTGCACGGCGAGCTGCCGGACGCCGCACAGCTCGAAGAGTGGACGCACGAGATCACGATCCACACGTTCGTGCACGAGAACGTCAAGCAGTTCATGGCGGGCTACCGCTACGACGCGCACCCGATGGGGATGCTGCTGTCCTCGGTCGGCGCGCTCTCGACGTTCTATCCGGACGCCCCGCAGATCAAGGACCCCGAGATCCGCTACTCCCACGTGGTGCGGCTGATCGCGAAGATGCCGACGCTGGCGGCCTTCGCCTACCGCCACAACATGGGGCAGCCGTACAACTATCCGGTCAACGACCTCAGCTATCCCGGCAACTTCCTGAACATGCTGTTCCGGATGACCGAGCTCAAGTACGAGCCCGATCCCCGGCTCGAGCGCGCGCTCGACATCCTGTTCATCCTGCACGCCGACCACGAGCAGAACTGCTCGACCTCGGCGGTCCGCTCCGTCGGCTCCTCGCAGGTCGACCCCTACTCGGCGGTCGCGGCCGGCGTGGCCGCGCTCTACGGCCCGCTGCACGGCGGCGCCAACGAGGCGGTCCTGCGGATGCTGCGCCGGATCGAGACGGTCGAGAACGTGCCCGACTTCATCGCCGGGGTCAAGGACGGCAAGGAGCGCCTGATGGGCTTCGGGCACCGTGTCTACAAGAACTATGACCCGCGCGCGAAGATCATCAAGACCGCCGTCGACGAGGTGTTCGAGGTGACGGGCAAGAACCCGCTGCTGCACATCGCCACCGAGCTCGAGAAGATCGCGCTTGAGGACGAGTACTTCGTCGGCCGCAAGCTGTATCCGAACGTCGACTTCTACTCGGGCCTGATCTACGAGGCGCTGGGGATGCCGGTCGACATGTTCCCGGTGCTGTTCGCGATCGGTCGCACCAGCGGCTGGATCGCGCAGTGGCTGGAGATGCT
>JAXDHR010000052.1:0-12732 GCA_034664425.1 Solirubrobacteraceae bacterium | reverse complement strand
CTGCTCGACGCGCTGCCGGAGGCGATGCGCGTGCTGCTCGATCCGGCCGAGACCGGCGCCGTCTGCATCTCGCTGGCCCAGGACGTGCAGGGCGAGGCCTACGACTTCCCGGAGGCGTTCCTCGCCCCGCGGCTGTGGCACGTCGCGCGGCGCGCGCCGGATCGCCGCGAGCTGGAGTCGGTCGCCGCCGCCCTGCGCCGCTCGCAGCGCCCGCTGGTGATCGCGGGCGGCGGTGTCCGTCATGGCGCTGCCGAGGAGGCGCTGCGTGCGTTCGCCGACGGGCTCGGCATCCCGGTCGCCGAGACCTCCGCGGGCAAGGGCACCTTCCACGGGGAGCTGGCGCTCGGCGGCATCGGCGTCAACGGGACCGCAGCCGCCAATGAGGTCGCCGCCGCGGCGGACCTGGTCCTCTGCGCCGGCACGCGGCTGACCGACTTCACGACCGGCTCGCGGTCGCTGTTCGAGCACCCCGGCGTGCGCTTCGCATCGCTCAACGTCGCCGCCGCGGACGCCGCGGTCCTCGGCGGGCTCTCGCTCGTCGCCGATGCCCGCGCGGGCCTCGAGGCGCTCGCGAACGAGCTCTCCGGCTGGCACGCGGCCCCCGCGGGCGCGACCGCGGTGCGCGCCGCCCGCAAGCGCTGGGATGCCGCGCTCGCCGCCGATCTCGCGCCCCGCGCGGGCGAGGGCCTGACGCAGGGGCAGGTGCTGCGCGCGCTCAACGCGCGCGCACGCGCCGGCGATTGGGTCGTCGCTGCCGCCGGATCGCCGCCGGGCGACCTGCTCAAGCTCTGGGAGGTCCCCGAGGGTGGCGCGGCCCACATCGAGTTCGGGTTCTCGTGCATGGGTCACGAGCTCCCGGCGGCGCTGGGCATCCGCCTCGCGCAACCCGAAGCGGGCGAGGTCCTCGCCGTGATCGGCGACGGGACGCTGCTGATGGCGCCGAGCGAGCTGGCGACCGCGGCCCAGGAAGGGCTCCGCGTCCTCGTCGCGGTCCTCGTCAACGGCGGCTACCAGAGCATCCACGGGCTTCAACGCAGCCACGTCGGCCGGTCATTCGGCAACGAGTTCCGCCGGCGCTCCGGCGGCGATGGCCTGACCGGCCCCATCCTCGCCGTCGACCATGCCGGGCTCGCGCGCAGCCTCGGCTGTGCCGCCTACGAGGCGCACGACCTCGACGGGCTCGGCGCGGCGCTCGAGCGGGCACGCGAGCACGACGGCCCCACCGTCGTCGTCTGCCACGTCGAGCCGGGACGGGCGCTGCTCGACTCGGGCGTGTGGTGGGACCTCGGCGTCGCCGCGGTGTCCGAGCCGCCCGAGACCGCGGCACTCGCGGCGGCCCATCGCGAGCGCGGGCGGCAGCGGTGGTTCGGATGACGGCGGGAGCGCCGCCGAGCGACCATGCGCGCCGCGCCTATGAGGTGATGGCCGGCTCGTACGACGCCTTTACGGCGGACCATCGCTACCCCGAGTTCACGGCCATGCTCGAGCGGCTCGCGCTCGATGCCGGGCTGCGCGGGCGCCGCCTGCTCGACGTCGCCTGCGGAACCGGGAAGAGCTACGAGCCGTTCCTCGCCCGAGGCTACACGGTCACCGCCTGCGACATCTCCCCGCGGATGCTCGAGCACGCGCGCGTCCGGCGGCCTGGCGCGCGGTTGGCCGAGGCCGACATGCGCGCGTTGCCGGTCCTCGGCTCGTTCGATCTCGTCTGCCTGCTCGACGACGCGGTCAACTACCTCGACTCGGCCGCGGAGCTCACGGACACCCTGCGCGGCGTCGCGCGCAACCTCGCGCCCGACGGCGTCGTCCTCTTCGACGCGAACACGCTCGTCGCCTACCGCTCGTTCTTCGCCGAGCCGAGGCTCGTACGCGACGGCGACCGGCTGCTCGTCTGGGACGGCCGGGCCGACCCGGCGTTCGCCCCCGGCGACGCGTGCACGGCGGAGCTGCACGTGTTCGCGCCGAGCGGATCGCCCTCGCGCTGGTCGCACGGGCTCAGCGTCCACCGTCAGCGCCATCACCCGCGCCAGGTTGTCGAGCGCGCCCTGCACGACGCCGGCTTCGGCTGGTCGCGCTGCAGCGGCATCCATGTCGGCGGCACCCACGACGACGTCCTCGACGAGGAGCACCACACCAAGGCGGTCCACGTCGCACGCTTGACCGCACCACCACAGGGAGAAGGGAGGTGAAGAGGCATGATCGTCGAGATCCTGGAGGAGCAGCTGGCCCCCGAGTCGCTGACCTGGCAGGGCATCTGCGCACCCGCAGCGCGCCGCCGGCCGGGGGCGCGCTGCTCAGCCTTCACCCGTGGGTCGAGCCGTTCGTCGCCGCCTCGGGCGACGTCTACCTCATGCGCCCGGGGTGGGGCGCCGACGTCGCCGTCCGCCGCCCCGCCCCCGAGGACCGCGCGCTCCTCGATCGCCTGGTGGCCGGCGGGAGCGTCGCCGCGGATGAGCCGGAGGCGGAGCGCCTTCGCGGCCTCCTCGCCGCCGGAGTCGTCGTCGAAGGTCCTGCGACGCCGGCGCCGGTCCAGGACGCCGAGCGGTTCGACCGGCAGCTGCCCTACCTCGCCGGCTACACCGATCCGGCGACCGCGATGGCCCGCCTGCGCGGCGCGCGCGTCTGCGTCATCGGCTGCGGCGGCCTCGGTACCTGGGCGCTCGCCGCCACGGCCTCACTCGGCGTGGGCGCGTTCACCCTGGCCGACGACGACGTCGTGGAACGCAGCAACCTCAACCGCCAGATCCTTTTCGGCGAGGACGATGTCGGGTTGCCGAAGGTCGAGCTGGCGGCGGCATGGCTGGCGCGCTTCGACGCTGGCATCGCCGTGCGGACGAGCCGGCGCCGCGTCGGCTCGGCGGCCGACGCCGCGGCGCTCGTGTCCGACGCCGATCTGGTGATCCTCGCCGCGGACTGGCCGCCCTACGAGCTCGGTCGCTGGATCAATCAGGCCTGCGTCGAGCGCGGCGTGCCGTTCCTCAGCGCAGGCCAGCAACCACCGCTGCTGCGGATCGGACCGACGTACGTCCCGGGCGCCGGCGCGTGCTTCGCCTGCCACGAGGCGACCCTCGGCGAGTCGTTCCCGCTCTACGACGAGATCTCGGCGTACCGTCGCCGGCACGGGACCACCGCCATCACGCTCGGCCCGGCGTCGGGGCTCCTCGGGTGCACGCTGGCGCTCGAGACCCTGCATCTCCTCACCGGCACAGGCCCGGTCGGCACGCAGGATCGCGCGCTGCTGGTCGACATGCGGACGCTCGAGACACGCTGGGAGCCGATCTCCCGCCGGCCGGGCTGCACCGTCTGTGGGTGACCGGACGGAGGGTGGTACGGTCGCGGGCGCGATGACGGCGCCGCGACTGCTCGACCATCGGCTGGCCAAGGCGCTCGGCCACCCGCTGCGCAGGCAGGTGCTCGAGCAGTTCATGACTCGCGGCGAAGCCAGCCCGAACGAGGTCGCCAAGGAGCTCGCGGCGCCGCTGAGCACCGTCAGCTACCACGTGCACATCCTGCGTGACCTGAACTGCATCGAGCTCGTGCGCACCGAGCCGCGCCGAGGTGCCGTGGAGCACTACTACCGTTCCGCGCTCGATGTCCTGCTGGACGACGCGCAGTGGGCCCGGCTGCCCATCGCCATGCGGCGCCAGCTCGCCAGCCAGACGGTCGGCGATCTCATGCAGGAGATGGGCGAGGCGGCGCTCGCCGGGGGCTTCGATCTCGCGAACGCCCACGTCGACCGCATGCCGCTCCAGCTCGACAGCGAAGGGTGGGACGAGCTGTCGGACCTGCTGACGGCAACGATGCGCGAGACCGAGGCGATCCAGGAGCGCAGCACCGCCCGCGGCGACGGCCATGCGCGACCGTCGCTGCTCGGGCTGCTGCACTTCGCGCGCGGCGCGTGACTCAGGCCCACAGGGCCGGCGCCGCGAACATGTCCCCCCGCCGGCGTTCCTCGGTCGTCGCCGCCTGGAGCGCGTCGGCGTGGCGGCGGCCCGCGCCGGCGACGCCGGCGAGGAATCTCTCGACGGTCGCGCGCTCCTGCGGCGTCAGGGCGCCGGCCAGCCGGTCGATCTCCGCCACGTAGGGCGCGAGCAGCGCCGCGGCGCGGTCCTCGATGCCCGGCGAGAGGCCGACGAGCACGCTGCGGCGGTCGCTCGGATGCGGATGGCGCTCGAGGTGGCCGCCGCGCTCCAGCCGCTGCAGCAATGCAGTCGTCCCGCCGGAGGTGAGGTGCAGGCGCGTCCCCAGCGCGGACGGCGTCATGCGCCCCTCGCGCGCGAGGTACTGGAGCGCCAGCACGTCGCTCTCGCTGAGTCCCAGCAGCCGACCGAGCAGCACGCGGTGCTCGGCTGCGGCAAGCCCGTGGCGCAGCAGTGAGAGCCGGATCATTGGCGGAGTGCGCGGGGGCATGGGATGGTGAGCAGCGTCGATCGCTTTGGGGAGTTGGCTGAAGCGTAGCCGCCGGGAGGGCGAGACCGCGCGCCCGCGGGCCTACCCCTCCCGTGAGCCGCACCTACTACGCCGGGCGCACCGCCCGTGCGCTCGAGCTCGCGGCAGCCGGACCGCTGACCGCGTCCGTCCTGGCTGCCGACCTGCGCGTCGACCCCCGCACGGCGCGGCGGCTGCTCGCCCGGCTCGTGGCCGTCGGGATGCTGGCCGCGCTCGACGGCCGCACCCGCCGCTACGTGCCGGGCCCGCGGCTCGAGGCGCTCGCGGCGCGGCTCAGCGCCCACGACCCTGCGCGTCCTCGAACAGGGTGAAGAGCGCGAGCAGGCGCTGCAGCGACTCGCCCGGCTCCGGCTCACCGTCGATTCCACGCCAGTCGGCCGCACACGCCCGCTCGAAGCCCTCGATGGCGTCGGCGAGCGCGCCGTGCAGCACGTCGCTGAGCAGCTCCGGATGCGCGGTGAGCGCCACGGGCTGGAGCGCGTCGCCCGCGAGCTGCGCAAGCGCCTCCTCGGCGTCGCGCAGCTCGACGAGGTGCCCGCACACGCCCTCGCCGCCGGCACCGGCGGCAGCGATCGCGTCCGCAATGCCCGCGCGGACGTGCAGCAGACTCGCGCGTACCGCGGCCACCTGGGCGGCGGGGATCCGGATCGTCAGCTCGGCCATCATGCCCTCCTGCGTCGTGGCACTGCGGAGGGATCGTCGGATCGCGGGTTCGGCCGGGAACGCCTATCGTCCGCGTCGTGCCGAAGGGCCCTTCCTTCGGTGCCGGCCCCGGGGCGTTGCAGCGCCGCCGGGGCACTCTTTTCCTGGGATGGTCTCCCGCCGAACCCTAGGCGACGCGCCGGACGCCGCACGGGGTAGCCCCCGCGAATGCTGACGACGGACGTCGCGCCCGGGATCCACCGGATCGAGGACGCGTACACGAACTGGTACCTGATCGAAGACGGCGGGCGGCTGACGATCGTCGACACGGGCGTGCCGACCTCCTGGGAGTCGCTCCACAACGCGCTGACGCGGCTCGGTCGGCGCCCCGACGACGTCGAGGCGGTGGTCCTCACGCACGCGCACTTCGACCACGTCGGGTTCGCCGAGCGCGCGCGCCGCGAGCTCGGGGTGCCCGTGCTGGTCCACGAGAACGACGTGCCGCTCACGCGGCACCCGTGGCGCTATGACCACGAACGCGCGCGGTTGCGCTACTTCGCCACGCAGTTCCGTGCGCTTCCGATCGTCGCGTCGCTGACGCGCAATCGCGCGTGGTTCGCGCCGCCGATCCGCGAGGTCCAGCGCTACGAGGGCGGCACGCTGCCGGTCCCCGGCAGCCCACGGGTGCTGTTCACGCCCGGCCACACGCTCGGCCACTGCGCGCTGCACCTCCCCGACCGCGACGTGGTGATCGCCGGCGACGCCTTCGTCATGCTCGATCCCTACACCGCCCGGCGGGGGCCGTGCATCGTCGCGGGTGCGGCGACCGCCGACAGCGCGCGCGACATGGCCACCCTCGACGCGATCGCGGCGACCGGTGCCACCACGGTGCTCACCGGGCACGGCGAGCCCTGGCGCGGCGGCGCGGCCGACGGGGTCGAGCGAGCCCGCGCGGCGGGACCCGCCTGATCAGGCCGGCAGCGCGAGCTGCGACAGCTCTGCCCGGCGGGCCTGCAGGTCGGCGACCGCGTAGTGGCCGTCGGCGAGGCTGCCCGGTGCGACGACGAGGCTGCGCCCGAGTGTCGCCGATCCCCGCGGGCCGCCGCAGACGGCGATCCGCGGCACGTAGGACCCGATCATCTCGGCGACGACATCGCTGCCGCCCTCGCCGAGCCCCCTGTGGGCGGGCGGCGTGGCGAACGCCAGCACGAGCTCGTGCGGCTTGAGGTCGCGCAGCAGCCGCAGACGGTGCTCGGGCTCCCAGCGTGGGTAGCGCAGCCCGTCGACCTCCTCGCGGTCGGCGCCGGGATCATCGGAGATCTCGCCCCCGAGGCCGGCGAACACCACGGGGCCGGGGGCGTAGGCGACCGTGGCATGGATGCAGCGCAGCGACGGCAGCATGACCTCGGCGGCATGCGCCTCGCGCAGCGTCTCCGCCACCGGCGCGTCGCCGGGTCCGGGCACCCAGAACGCGGGGCAGTCGCCCGTGGCCAGAGCACAGAGCACGCGGCGGTAGGACTCGGCGCGGTCGGGGCCGCCGCCGATGTCGCCGATCAGCACGACCGCGCCGATCCCGAGGTCCGGCGCGCCCGCGAGCAGGTGCTCGACCGCGTGCGCCGATCCGCGCGGGTCCGCCACGCACAGGATGCGGGTCACGCGCCTCACCATGGCTGCTCCTCTCCGTCGACCACCCCGCACACTACGACCCTGCGCGCGGGGAGCAAGTCCCTGCACCTCATCGTGAGAGCATTCGCTCCGTGGACGCGCCCGTGCGGATCGACAAGTGGCTGTGGGCGGCCCGTCTCGTCAAGACCCGTGCCCTCGCCGCCGAGGCGGTCAAGGGCGGCCGCGTCCACGTCAACGGGCACGCCGTCAAGCCGAGCCGCGACGTGCGCTCGGGCGATCGCATCGAGGTCCGCTCGGGGACGATCCGACGTGTCGTCGACGTGCGCGCGACGGCAGAGCGGCGCGGGCCGGCGAGCGAGGCCGCGCTGCTCTACGTCGAGACGCCGGAGAGCATCGCCGCCCGCGAGCGCGAGCGAGAAGCGCGCCGGCTCGCGCAGCCGCCGTCGGTCGAGCGCGGCGCCGGGCGCCCGACGAAGCGCGACCGCCGCCGCTACGACCGCTCGTCCGGCTCGCGGCGGCGGGGATGACGCGAGTAGCCTGCGGTCGATGAGCGAGCGCGACCGGGCGCCGGCGGCGAGCGTATTGGAGCTGACGGTCCTGTCGATCATGGGCGGCACCGACGTCAGGCCGAAGCCGTCGCGCGCCGAGCGCAAGGCGCGCAGCGAGCGGCGCAGGATCCAACGGCGCGGAGGGTCGTGATGGCGCGCGAGCTCGACGACGACATCGTGACCGACCTGCGTGCCCGGCTGTCCTACGGCGACTACCTGCACCTCGACGAGCTGCTCGGCGCCCAGCACCCGCTCTCGCAGCCGGAACATCACGACGAGCTGCTGTTCATCATCCAGCACCAGACGTCCGAGCTGTGGCTCAAGCTCGCCCTGCACGAGCTCGAGTCCGCGCGCGCGTGCTTGGCCGCCGATGAGCTGCGCCCCGCGCTCAAGCGCCTCGCCCGCGTCAAGCACATCCAGCGCACGCTGACCGAGCAGTGGTCGGTGCTCGCAACCCTGACGCCGTCGGAGTACGTCGAGTTCCGCAACTGGCTCGGGCCGTCGTCGGGCTTCCAGTCGTTCCAGTATCGAGCGGTCGAGTTCGTGCTCGGCAACAAGGACCGGGCCATGCTCGACGTCTTCCGGCACGACGAGGCGGCACAGGCGTTGCTCGCCGGGCTGCTCGAGCGGCCGAGCCTGTACGACGAGTTCCTGCGCCACCTCGCGCGCCACGGCCACGACGTCCCGCGCGCCCTGCTCGAGCGCGACGTCACGCTCGCGCACACCTACACGCCGGAGCTCGTGCCGGTCTTCCGGCGCATCTACGAGTCAGCACACGATCACTGGACCGCCTACGAGGCCTGCGAGGAGCTCGTCGACCTCGAGGAGAACTTCCAGCTCTGGCGCTTCCGCCACCTGAAGACCGTCGAGCGCACGATCGGCTCCAAGCCGGGGACGGGCGGCTCGAGCGGTGTCGCGTTCCTGCAGGCGGCGCTCGAGCTGACGTTCTTCCCCGAGCTCTACGCGGTCCGAACCGAGATCGGCGCCTCGCCGTAGAGGTTGCCCGGGTGAAGTCGAATCGGCCGGCGGTCATGGCCGGGGCTCCTGATGGGTCAGGTCCCGGGATGGCTCGGTCCGGCCCGATGCGCGCTCCGAGAGCTCGAGCCACGCGAGCGCGGAGCGGACCAGCTCGCCGGCATCGGGACGGAACGCGGCGCCTGCACAGCGGTCGACCTCGGCCAGCGCCTCGTCGAGGCGCATCGCGGCGCGGTACGGCCGCCGGCTGGTCATCGCCTCGAAGGCGTCCGCCAGGCCGAGCAGCTGCGCGCCCTCGGCGATCGCCTCGCCGCGGAGCCCGTGCGGGTACCCCGTGCCGTCCCAGCGCTCGTGGTGCTGGCCGATCCAGGTGACCTGCTCGGCCGTGAGGACGCCGCCCGCCATCGCGGCGCCGATCGCCGCGTGCTGACGCACATGGCGCATGCGCGTGGGGCTGAGCGGCCCGGAATGGGCGAGCACCGATTCGGGCAGGGCGACCTTGCCGGCATCGTGGACGCGACCGGCCTGGTGCAGCCGCGCCTGGCGCTGCGGGTCCCAGTCGAGCTGGGCGGCGAGACCGGCGGCGAGGTGGGCGACGCGCGGCCCGTGCCGGCGCGAAGGCGCGAGGCCCGCGCCGAGCGCGACGTCGACCGCGCTCGCCGCGTCGAGCAGCCCCGGCCAGTCGCGAGCGGGCTCGGCCAGCCGGGCAGCCGCCTCAGGCGTCCACACCAGCGTCATGTCGCGACCGTGGGCCTTGGCCCAGTAGAGCGCCTGGTCGGCGAGCCGGTAGAGCCCGTCGGCGTCGGGCGCGTCGCCGAGCCGGCAGAGGCCGACCGAGGCGGTCAGTGCGATCCCCTCGGGGAACGGCTCGGCGGCGAGCGCGGCCCGGGCGCGGTCCGTGGCGGCGAGCGCCTGGTCGGCGTCGGCCTCGGGCAGCACCCAGGCGAACTCCTCGCCGCCGAGTCGCGCGACCATGTCGCCGGGCCGCGCGACGGCCGCCAGCCGGCGCGCCGTCTCGGCGAGCACGCGATCGCCCGCCGGATGCCCGTGACCGTCGTTGACGCGCTTGAAGTGATCGAGGTCGAGCGCCGCAAGGCTCAGCGGCCGCCGGTGGCGGTGCGCGCGCATGACCTCCTCCCCGAGCCGCTGCACGAAGGCGCGGCGATTGGGAAGACCGGTCAGCGGGTCCTGGGCGGCGAGCGCGGCCAGCTCCGAGCCCGCGGGCGCGCTCGCCGCGTCGCCCACGCGCAGCAGCGCGGCGACGGCGCCCGACGACAGCGGACAGGCCTCGACGATGACGCGCGCGGGCCGCAGCAGCGCGACGTCCGCCTCGATCCGCTCGCTGCCGCGGATGGCGCCGCGCGCCGCGAGGGCGGCGAGCGGCTTCGGCAGGTCGGTCCCGACCAGCTCGTGGAAGCGGCGGTTCGCGAGGACCACGCGGCCGTCCTGCACGACCGCCACGCCGTCGCCCATCGCGGCGATTGCGGCCACGGCAAGGCCGGGCCGGCGGGCGGCTCCTGCGGACGAGCGCGCGCGGCGCGTGGTGGAGCGGCGTGAACGGAGGGTGGACATGCGTCCTACGGTCGACCCCCGCCCCGGGAGCCGCGTGTGCGGGCGCTGGGAGTTCGCTAGGGCTCAGCGCTCGTGGCGCCGGCGCGCGGCCTGGGCGAGGCGGTCGGCCTCGCGCTTGCGGCGCTCGGCGTAGACGCGCAGCTCGGCCTCGGCCTCGTCGCGCAGGCGCGCCGCCGACGCCTCCGCGTCCGCCCGGCCGGCAGCCATCAGCTGCTCGGCGGCGCGCTGGGCGCCAGCCAGCTCGCGCTCCGCCTCGGCGCGGGCGTCGCCGACGATCGCGTCCGCCTCGGTGCGCGCGTCGCGCAGCATCGCGTCCGCCTCGGCGCGCGCCGCCGGCACCGCGCCCTCGACCTCCTCGCGGGCGACGCGGACGATCGCCTCGGCCTGCTCGCGGGCGGCGGCCAGCGCGGTCTCCGCCTCGTCGCGCGCGGCGGCCACCGCCGCCTCCGCCTCGGTGCGCGCGGCACCGATCAGCTCGTCGCGCTCCCGCTCGGCAGCCGCCGTCTGCGCCTCGGCGCGCAGACGCGCGCCCTCGAGCGTCGCGTCGGCCTCGAGCTGCGCCCCGCGGACCGACTGCTCGAGCTCGCGTTCGCGCTGCTCGAGGGCGGCGCGACCGCGGCTCAGCTCGCGGCCGACGTCCGTGCTCGTGAACCAGCCGGCCACGAGCTCGAGGTGCCGGTCGACCTCGGCCGGGTCGTAGCCGCGGCGCACGAGCGTGAACGTCCGCTGGACCACGAAGAGGGAGAGCGAGCGCCCGCGCGAGGACATCGAAGGACCGTTCGCCGACTGCCGCGATCACTCCTGCCTCACCATGAAGACGATGCCCGATGCCCTCATCGCGCTGCGAGCCTCGCTCGCCGAGCAGGTCGCCACGCTGCGCGGCACGACGCCCGATCGCCTCCCGCGCGCGCTGCTCGACCTCGTCGTCCGCCGCATCGAGCTGCCGGCGCCGTCCGCGCCGTTGTTCCTGCCGGTGCCCGCAGACTGGGAGGCTCTGCGCCATGCGGAGGGCGGCGCCGGGCGGCCCGTACCGTATTGGGCCCGCCCGTGGCCGAGCGGCCTGGCGCTCGCCCAAGCGCTTGCGCACGATCCGCCGCGGCCCGGTAGCCGGGTGATCGAGCTGGGCTGCGGGCTGGCCGCGCCGAGCATCGTCGCCGCCCGTGCCGGCGCGCAGGTCCTCGCCACCGACGGCGCGACCGACGCCGTCGCCTTCGCGGCGCACGCGCTCGCGCTCTCCGAGGCCGACGCCACGGTCGCCCACGCCGACTGGACCCAGCATGGCGAGACGCTCGCCGAGCGGGGGCCCTGGGACCTCGTGCTGGCCGCCGACGTGCTCTACACGCGCGCGAACGTCGACGCGCTGCTGCGGCTCGCCCCGCGGCTGGTCGCGCCGGGCGGGCGCGTGCGCCTCGCCGATCCGCGCCGGTCAGGGGCGCGTGACTTCCTCGCCGCCGCCCGCGCGTCGTTCCACGTCTGGACCCACCGGCAGGACGGTCCGGTGGCGCTGCACGAGCTGCGCCCCCGGACCGTCGCCGACCGGACTACTTGATCGACGTCGAGGTCAGGTCCCACGACGCGTTGGCGACGTTGACGACCCCGTTGACGTCCTTCGAATGGAGGATGGGCTGCTTGTCCCATAGCCACGGGATGCCCGGCGCCAGCGACGTGATGGTCTTGTCGACCTGACCCCACGCCTGAGCGCGCTTGGTTGGGCTGTTGATGACCTCGCCCTTGTCCATCTGGGCATTCGCCTTCGGGTCATTCAGGAGCGACCAGTTCGAGTTGCCCGTGGTGAGGATGTTCTTGCCGTTGAACACCGGGCCCAGGAGCGTCTCGGGGTCCGCGAAGTCCTTCAGCCAGCCGACGCTCGGGCAGATCTCGGGCTCCGCGGACGGGTTGTCGCAGAACTTCGTGTACATGGAGTCGCGCGTGACGCCCTTGATGCTCACCTTGAAGCCGAGCTTCGCGAACTGCTGCGCCGCGACCTGGGTCACGTTGAGCTGCTGGGTCGCGTTGTCGGAGACGGCGGTGAACGTCTTGCCCCCGGTGTACTTGCCCGATGGATAGCCCGCCTTCTTCATGTACTGCATGGCGAGCGTCATGTCCCCCGACGGGTGTGACATGAAGTCGAAGCCCGGGCCCTTGGCGCCCCCGGCCTGTGCGAAGCCGGGCTGCCCCGGCGGGATGTAGTGGGTGGGGATGTCGCCGACCAGGGGACCGCCGAACGCCTGACGCAGCGCGGTGCGGTCGAACGCGGCGACGATCGCGCGGCGCACGTTCACGTTGTCGAACGGCTTGTCGCGGGTGTTGAGCGCGATGAACCGGTAACGGCCGGTCGGGGGAGTCAGGACGAGCAGGTTCCTCGCGGTGCGCGCCACGCGCTGGAGCGAGGCGGGCGTGAGCTGGAAGTCGCCCGAGAGCATGTGCGATCCGGCGACGATCTGCCGGGCGCCGACGTCGGGATCGACGCCTTCCTTGATCGTGATCGAGTTCAGGTAGGCGGGCTTGTAGTCCGTGCTCGCGTCCCAGTTCGGGTTGCGCACCAACTGGATCTCGCTCGCCGGCTTGTAGCCCGTGAGCTTGCCCGAAGCATCGTTCTTGACCATGTACGGGCCGGTGGCGACCTGATGCTGGCCATAGGTCGACGGCTGTTGCTTGTCGAACGGCGCCGCGTAGCTCTGGGGCACCGGCGCGGAGGCCGGCAGCGACAGCATGCCCGCGACGATCGCCGCGCGCGGGCGCGCGAGCTTGATGACGAGGGTGTGATCGTCGGGCGTCTGGAGCCCCGAGATGTCCTTCGCCTTGCCGTCCTGGTAGGCCTTCAGACCGATCACGTCCGCCATGTAGATACCGACGTACGGGCCGTTGACCGTCTTCAGGAAGCCTCGCTCGAGCCCATACTTGACGTCCTTGGACGTGACCT
>JAXDHR010000051.1:0-6048 GCA_034664425.1 Solirubrobacteraceae bacterium | reverse complement strand
ACCATCGCGTCCTGGGAGTCGAACATGAACTCGGCCAGCGCGCGCGCCAGCTCGGTCTTGCCGACGCCGGTCGGGCCGAGGAACAGGAACGTGCCGATCGGGCGGTCGGGGTCGCTGAGCCCGGCGCGTGAGCGGCGCAGCGCGTCCGAGACGGCCTGGACGGCCTCGTCCTGGCCGACGACGCGGCGATGCAGGCGCCCCTCCATGTGAACGAGCTTTTCCACCTCGCCCTCGACGAGCCGCGTGACGGGGATCCCGGTCCACTTGCCGACGACCTCGGCGATCTCCTCCGCGTCGACCTTCTCGGAGAGGTAGACCGCCGGCTCGAGCTCGTCGCCCGCGCGCGACTCGGCCTCGGCGAGCTTGCGCTCGAGCTCGGGAATCTCGCCGTAGCGCAGCTGGCCCGCGCGCTCGAGGTCACCCTCGCGCGTCGCGCGCTCGAACTCGCCGCGCGCCTCGTCGAGGCGCTCGCGCAGCTTCCCGTGGCCCTCGGCCTGCGCCTTCTCGCGCTCCCACTGGGCGCGCATCCCGGAGACCTGCTCGTTGAGCTCGGCGAGCTCGCGCTCGACCTCCTCGCGGCGCGTCGCCGCGGAGTCGTCGGTGCCGATCGCGGTCTTCTCGATCTCGAGCTGGGTGATCCGGCGGTCGACCTCGTCGATCTCCGTCGGCTTCGTCGACTTCTCGATCGAGACCCGCGAGGCGGCCTCGTCGACGAGGTCGATCGCCTTGTCGGGCAGGAAGCGGTCCGCGATGTAGCGGTGGCTGAGGTTGGCGGCCGCGACCAGCGCGTCGTCGGTGATGGCGACGCCGTGGTGCGCCTCGTACTTCTCCTTGAGCCCGCGCAGGATCGCGATCGTGTCGGCGACGGTCGGCTCGCCGACGGTGATCGGCTGGAAGCGGCGCTCCAGGGCCGGGTCCTTCTCGACGTGCTTCTTGTACTCGTCGAGCGTCGTGGCGCCGACCGCGCGCAGCTCGCCGCGCGCCAGCATCGGCTTGAGCAGGTTCGCCGCGTCGACGGCGCCCTCTGCGGCGCCGGCTCCGACGATGGTGTGCAGCTCGTCCATGAACAGGATCACCTGGCCGGCGGCCTCGGAGATCTCCTTCAGCACGGCCTTGAGGCGCTCCTCGAACTCGCCGCGGTACTTGGATCCGGCGAGCAGCGCGCCGATGTCGAGCGCGACGACTCGGCGATCGCGCAGCGAGTCGGGGATATCACCGTCGACGATCCGCTGGGCGAGGCCCTCGACGATCGCGGTCTTGCCGACGCCCGGCTCGCCGATCAGCACGGGGTTGTTCTTCGTGCGGCGCGAGAGCACCTGGATGACGCGGCGGATCTCGTCGTCGCGGCCGATCACCGGGTCGAGCTTGCCGTCGCGGGCCGCGGCGGTCAGGTCGCGGCCGAACTTGTCGAGCGCCTGGTTCTTCTCCTCGGGATTGGGATCGGTCACCCGGTGCGGGCCGCGGAACGCCTCGACCGCCTCGAAGAGCGGCGTGCGCGCGGCGCCCGCGGCGCGCAGGGCGTCGCCGGCGGGGGTGCGGGCGGACGCGAGCGCGAGCAGCAGGTGCTCGGTCGAGATGTAGTCGTCGTGCATGCGCCCGGACTCGCGCTCGGCGTCGCGCAGGACGTCGAGCAGCTCGCGGGCGGTCGCGGGCTCGCGCGCGCCGGCCGTGACGGTGGCGCGCGCGTCGAGCGCGCGGCCGAGGTCGCGCCGGATTGAGGCGAGGTCGGCGCCGACGCCGCGCAGCACTGGAGCGACGTTGCCGCCGGCCTCGTCGAGGAGCACCCAGAGCAGGTGCTCGGGCGATGCTTCGGTATGGCCGCGGTCAGCGGCGAGGCGCAGGGTGGCCTCGATGGCCTCGCGGGATTTCTGCGTGAATCGGTCGAGTTGCATTGGCGTATCCAGATCTCAGTCGGGTTGACTAAGATCTTAGCCACCTCGTACGCGATCGGCAAGCGGTCCGACGTCGGACGCGCCACGTGCACGAGAGTGCACGGCGGGCAGCCCTCATCGGACGGCAATGTCCCCAGGAGGCCCCGCATGATCCTTCGCATCGACCGGCTCGCCCTCGAGCTGCCGCCCCCATCCACCCCCGACCCGAACGGCGCCTCCGCGGTGCAGGAGCTGATGGGCGGCAAGTTCGGCGAGATGTCGACGCTGATGAACTACACGTTCCAGTCGTTCAACTTCCGCGGGCGCCAGAAGCTGCGCCCCTTCTACGACCTGATCGCGAACATCGCCGCCGAGGAGTACGGCCACATCGAGGCCGTCGCCGCGACGATCAACTCGATGCTCACCGGCGCCTCGGACGACGACGACAAGGTGCCCTACGACGCCGGCCTCTCCGGCCTCAAGGACGCGCGCATCCAGCAGCACGCGCTCGCGCCGGGCGGTCTCGGCGCGCTCTGCGCCGACTCGCAGGCCAAGCCGTGGACGGGCGACAACGTCTTCTCCTCAGGCGACCTGATCGAGGACCTCACGCACAACTACTTCCTCGAGACCGGCGCGCGCTCGGGCAAGCTGCGCGTCTATGAGATGTGCGACCACCCTGCCGCCCGGGCGTTGACCGGCTACCTGCTCGTGCGCGGCGGCGTGCACCAGGTCGCCTACGCTCGCGCGCTCGAGCTGCTGACCGGCGCCGACTTGACGAAGTTGTTCCCGAGCCCGCGGATCCCGACGGCCAAGATCCCCGAGTGCCAGCCGCACCTCGAGAAGGGCGAGCACCTCAAGCTCTACCGCTTCTCCCCCGACGACTACCGCGAGATCGTCGCCGTGTTCACGGGCCCGCACCCCGAGACGGGTGAGCCGCTCGCGGTCGTCGACCACGCGCCCGAGGGACACCTGCCGCAGGACCTGCCTCCGCAGGAGGCGGTGTTCGCGCCGGACTACGCGCCCGAGGAGATCGCGGAGATCGCCCAGAGGCTGCGCAAGCAGGCGGGGCTGCCCGATCAGGTCACCGCGAAGGTGGCCGAGCCGCAGTCGACGCTCGGGAAGGTGGCCGACAAGCTGACGCCGTAGCCCCTCAGGGGGTGCGCTTGACGTGGCGGATCGGGATCAGCGAGGTCCCGGGCGCCTCGTAGCGGACGATCTCGGCGCGGACCTCCCGGCGGATCGCCTCGAGCTGGGAGATCTCCGCCCGCCGCGCGTCGATCTCGGCCTGCAGCTCGGCCGACCGGCGCTCCATCGCGTCGAGCCGGCGCTGGGCGCGCTCGAGCTTGGTCTCGAGCTCCAGCACGCGCTCGACGCCCGCGAGGTTGAGGCCGAGCTCGGTCGTCATCTCCTGGATGCGCCGCAGCCGCTCGACGTCGGCCTGCGAGTACAGCCGCGTGCCCTTCGGCGAGCGCTTCGGCTCGATCAGCCCGCGCGCCTCGTACATCCGGAGGGTCTGCGGATGCATCGCGGCCAGCTCGGCCGCAACCGAGATCATGAACACGCCGCGGTCGCGCTCGACCTTGGCGGTCACCCGCGTCACTCGCCGGGCAGCCATCAGGCCGCGTGCGGTGGGTGGGACGAGGTCGCGGCGCGCAGCAGCGCCTCGCGGGGGTTGCCGTTCATCACCTTCGACAGCTCGTCGACGACCTGCCGCTGCTCGACCGTCAGGTCCTTCGGCATCTCGATCACGAAGCGATAGTGGATGTCGCCCCGGTCGGATGGCCCCTTGCCCAGAATCCGCGGGCCCTCGCCGCGCAGCCGCTGGACCGTGCCGTGGCGCGTGCCGGGCGCGACCCGCAGGCGCTTGGTGCCATGCAGCGTCGGCACCTCGACGTCGGCGCCGCCGATCGCCTCGGCGATCGTGATCGGCACCTCGACCTCGAGATGGTCGCCCTTGCTCGCGAAGACCTTCGACTCGCTGACGTGGCAGACGACGTAGAGGTCGCCGGCCGGGCCGCCGCGCAGCCCCGCCTCGCCCTTGCCGGCGAGCCGGATCCGCGAGCCGTCCTTGACGCCCGGGGGGATGTTGACGCGGTACTTCTTGAGCTCGCGGAGCCGCCCCTGGCCCTGGCAGGTCGGGCATGGGTCCTCGATCACGGTGCCGGAGCCTCCGCAGCGCGCGCACGGGCGGGTGATCGAGAACAGGCCCTGGCCCTGGGACTCGACGCCGCGGCCCTGGCAGACCGGACACACGCTCGGCGCGGTGCCCGGCCGCGCGCCCGTGCCGCGGCAGGTCGTGCACGGAATGTGCGTCGAGACCGTGACGGGAACCTGCGCGCCCTCGACCGCCTGATCGAAGGACAGCGACACGGTCGTCTCGAGGTCGCGGCCGCGCTCGGCGGCCGGCTTGGTCCGCGTGCCGCGGGCCGGGCCACCGCCCTGGTTGAAGATGTTGGAGAGGATGTCCGAGAACGAGCCGAAGTCGCCGGCCTGGCCGGCGCCGCCGGCGCCCCCGAACGGGTTCGCGCTCCCGAAGACGCCGCCGCCGCGGTCGTAGCCCTTGCGCTTCTCGGGATCGCCGAGGACGTCGTAGGCCTCGGAGATCTCCTTGAAGCGGTCCTCGGCGCCCGCCGCCTTGTTCGTGTCCGGGTGGTACTGGCGCGCGAGCTTGCGGTACGCCTTCTTGATCTCCTCCTGGGACGCCTTGCGGTCGACCCCCAGGACCTTGTAGTAGTCGCTGCCGCGTGCCATCTCGCCCGCCGGTCCCTACTGTGCGACCACGACGCGCGCAGGGCGCAGCACGGTCCCGTTGATCCGGTAGCCCTGCTGGTAGACCTCGACCACGGTGCCAGGCTCGGCGTCATCGGCCGGCGCTTGCGCCATCGCCTCGTGCTCGTTGGGATCGAAGGGCTCGCCGGTGGGCGCGAAGGCCTCGATGCCGACGCGGCCGAGCGCTGCCTGCAGCTCGCCGCTCACCATCGCGAAGCCCTTGACCACGTCCTCATGACCGTCCGCCGCCTTCAGCGCGAGCTCGAGGTGGTCGAGCGCGGGCAGCAGCTCGCGGGCGACCTTCGCGACGCCGCGCTCGCCGGCCTGCGCGTTCTCGCGGGCCATGCGGCGGCGGTAGTTCTCGAAGTCAGCCTGGGTGCGCTGGGCCAGCGCCAGGTACTCGTCGCGCTCGCGGGCCTTGGCCACGAGCTGATCGAGATCCTGCGCGACCTCGGTCTCGGTCTCGGCGACCGGCGCCTCCGCGGCGTCCGCGGGGACCTCCGCGCCCTCGGGCGCGGAGGTCTCCTCGGTCTCGGGAACCTCGGTCGGCTCCGGTGTCCGGGTCGGGTCGCTCACTTGGACTCGTCCACCACCTCGGCGTCGACGACCTCCTCGTCACCCGCGGACGAGGAGCCGTTGGCGCTCGAGCCGTTCTCGGCGGTCGCGCCGCTGGCGGCCTGCTCGGCCTGGGCGCGCTGGTACATCGCCTCGGAGACCTTGTGGAAGGCGGTCTGGAGGCGCTCTGCGGCTGCGTTGATAGCCGCCGCGTCGTCGCCCTTGACGGCCTCGTTGACCTCGGCTATCGCCGACTCGATCTCCTGCTTGGACGCGTCGTCGACCTGGTCGCCGAGGTCCTTGACCTGCTTCTCGGCGTTGTAGGCCGCGCTCTCGGCGTTGTTGCGGGCCTCGACAACCTCGCGCTGGCGCTTGTCGTCCTCGGCGTGCGACTCGGCGTCGGACACCATCCGCTTGATCTCGTCGTCGCTCAGCCCCGAGCCCGACTTGATCTCGATGCGCTGCTCCTTGCCCGTGCCCAGGTCCTTCGCGGACACGGCGAGGATGCCGTTGGCGTCGATGTCGAAGGCGACCTCGATCTGCGGGATGCCGCGCGGCGCCGGCGGGATGCCGGTCAGCTGGAACTTGCCGAGCGACTTGTTGTACATCGCCATCTCGCGCTCGCCCTGCAGCACGTGGATCTCGACGCTGGGCTGGTTGTCCTCCGCGGTGGAGAACACCTCGGACTTCTTCGTCGGGATCGTCGTGTTGCGCTCGATCAGCTTGGTCATCACGCCGCCCTTGGTCTCGATGCCGAGGGTGAGCGGGGTGACGTCGAGCAGGAGGACGTCCTTGACCTCGCCGCCCAGCACGCCGGCCTGGATGGCGGCGCCGACGGCGACGACCTCGTCCG
>JAXDHR010000050.1:0-3480 GCA_034664425.1 Solirubrobacteraceae bacterium | reverse complement strand
CTCGGGGTTGGGGACCGCGTTGATGGCCAGCGGCATCGCCCGCGCCGCGGAGATCTCCGGGAACGGGATGATCGAGAGAAACAGCTTCTGCCACTCCATCCAGCGCTGCTGGACCTGGCGGAACATGTTCCCGCGGATCGCCCCATCCATCGCACCGAACACGCGGTTGTCCTTCTCTTCCTCCATCGGGAAGTAGGAGCGCAGGACCTGCTTGAGCGGATCCTTCTTGGGGGCCTTCTCGAAGGTGTAGTCGGTCGGGTACTTGTCGACCGGCTCCACGAACGTCGGATTCCAGGAGAGCTCCTGAATCTTCTGGTGGGCCTTCGTGATGCTGGCTCGGCTCAAGGCCGACACCTCCTTTGGCGGCACGCGGTCGTCGGCCCGCGCGTCATCGCACGCTGCTTCCAGGACCGGACGCTACGTCCGGCTCGCCGGCTGGGGCAAGAACCTCCCCGTGATCCGCACATGGCTGGAACCGGGGTTCGCCGGCCGCGCGCGCGACGTCGCGGAGGGTCTCCGCAAGCGACTCGCGACCGTCGTCGTATGCGCGCCGCGTCATCGAGACCCCGACGGCGCCCAGGAAGCGTCCGCGGGGATCGAGCACCGGCGCCGCCATGCAGCAGAAGTCCGCTTCGAACTCCTCGCAGTCGAAGGCGATGCCGGTCCGGCGCACCTCCGCGAGCTCGATCAGCAGCGCCCGCGGGTCGGTGATGGTGTGCGCGGTGAAGCGGGGGAGGCCGCCGCGCAGGTAGTCCTCGAGCGCGTGCGCCGATGCGGCGGCGAGCATGACCTTGCCGAGCGAGAGCGCGTGCGCGCCCTCGTCGAGGTGGTCGTTGAGCCCGGGCATCCTCGGCATGCCCTGGACGCCGCGCTCGAGCAGGATCCGCAGGTGGCCGCCCTGGATGACGCCGACGTAGGCGCGCTTGTGCGTGCGCGCGAGCAGGTCGTCGACGATGCCGCCCAGCACGGGCAGCTCGGCGGGCGCGAGCGCGCCGGCGGCGACCATGTCGCGGAAACCCGCGGTCAGGTGGTAGTGGCCGTGCGGGCCGCGACTCGCGACGCCCTCGTCGCAGAGGCTGGCGAGCAGGTTGTAGGCGGTCGAGACGCTCTTGCCGAGCGCGTCGGCCACCTCGTCGGCGCGCACTCCGCTCGGCGCGTGGGCGAGCAGCGCGGTGACCCGCAACACCGCCCGTGCGGTACTCAGCCCGCGATCTCGTCTCGCGCCGCGCGCAGTCGGCGCGGCGGTGATGCCTTGCATTCCCGCGGTCTCCTTCGCCCGGGAAGGTGGTGGATCGACTCAACCACCGGTGCGTTACACGAGCGCTGCACTACGCCAGCCCGCGGCGCAGCTCGCCGACGCGGGAGGCGGCGAGCGCGCGGCGCGGGTCGGTGAACTCCAGCAGCGACAGGAGCCGCTTCCAGGCCCGCAGGTCCTCGGTGCCGTGGGCGGTGAGCACCCATGCCCACAGCGCCTCGACGTCGTCGGCGGTCATCACCGCCTGGTGCAGCCACGACTCGAGCCGGTCACGCTCCTCGACCACGCCCGGCGCCTCGGACTCCGGCAGCAGCGGGCCGGCGTAGCCCTCGGCGGCCTCGCGCACGAGGCCTTGCCGGAGCAGGCTCTCGACGCGCCGGGCGTCGGACTCGAGCGCGCAGGTGAGTCGGTAGCGATCGGTGTCCAGCGCGCCCGGCCCGAGCACCTTGCGCAGTCGCGAGACCTCGACGCGCACCGAGCTGGGGCTGCCGCCATCGCCGTAGAGGTGCCCGCACAGCGACTCCGCGCTGAGCCCCTCGTGGTGGTCGGAGAGCAGCACGAGGATCTCCGCGAGCCGGCGGCGCAGCTCGATCCGGCGGCCGCCGACCTCGAGCACAGCGCGGTCGCGGCCGAGCACGGCGAGCCGGATCGACGGCGAGACGGGCGCCGGCTGCGCCGGGAGCCGCCGTGGTGCGCGGACCAGGTACACCTCGCCGGCGCGGTCGACGGGTTCCGCGATCGCCGACGCGCCCGACGGGAGCGCCACCGGACCGCCGCCCGCCGGGATCGTGAGCCGGCCGGCGACGCCCCAGCGCTCCGGCAGCCGGGTGATCGGCCGGCCGGTCGGGGAGACGAGCACGCTCGAGCCGGCGGCGACGCTCAGGCGCTCGCCGTAGCGGGCGCGCAGGCGCGTGTCGCGCTCCTGCAGCTGCAGCACGAGCGAGGTCTCGACCGCCCGCGCGGTGGCCATCGCGACGGCCAGGCTCGCCGGGTGCACCGTCGAGACGTCCCCCGTTAGATCGATGACACCGATCGGCTCGCCGGTGTCCGGATCGTGGATCGGCGCGGCCGAGCACGTCCAGCGCTGCACGATCTCGTTGAAGTGCTCCGGCCCGAACACCTGCACGGCGTGGTCGACGGCCAGGGCGGTGCCGATCGCGTTCGTGCCGGCGCCCGGCTCGCTCCACAGCGTCCCCTCGGCGAAGTTCATCGACTCGGCGGCGCGCATGCGCGTGCGGCCGCTGCCCTCGATCGACAGCAGCACACCGTCGGCGTCGGTTATCACCACGAGGTACCCCGATTCGACGGCGGTGGTGGAGAGGCAGTCGCGGATCAGCGGCGCCGCGCGAAACAGGGGATGCGTCTCCCAGCGCGTCATCAGCGTCGCCTCGTCCTCCACCACCGGCGCCTCGTGGCGCGTGGGGTCGACGCCCGCGGCGAGCGAGCGCCGCCACGAGTCCCCGATCGCCTCGCGCACGATCTCGGGATCGTCGTCGCCGTCGGAGCCATCGCGCCGGGTCACGGTCGAAACGAACCGCTCCCACGCGAAACGCAGTTCACGCGCGCGTACTGCGGGGGCAGTGCCCACGTCGATGGCCAGCCACGCGTTCGCGCTCATCAACCCAGCCTGGTTCTCCTCGGATTCGCCGGGAAGCTCCTCTCTCCCTCGGCGTGGCTCTACGTCGAGGCTACCGCGGCGGGGGCGGGGCCACAACGACCGGTCCGGGGGGGCCTGCAAGGATCCGCGGCGTGACGACGGCGTCGACCGTGGCCGGTGTGGCATGCGCGCTGGCCGCGGGCGTGCTGTTCGAGTTCGGCTACGTCGAGCAGGCCGGCGGCATCCGCGACAGCGATGACGCGCGGCTGACCTCGCTCGTGCGGCGCGCGCGCTGGCTGCGCGGCACGGCGTTCGTGGCGGCGGGCCTCGTGCTGCAGGTGGTCGCCCTCGCGCTGGCGCCGGTCGGGATCGTGCAGCCGGTGCTCGTGCTCGGCCTGGCGGCGCTGGTCGTGCTCTCCGAGCGCCGGCTGGGTGAGCCGGTCGGGGCGGTCCAGCGCTGGGCCGTGGCCGCCGCGGCGCTCGCGGTGGTGGCGATCGTCGCGGGCGGCCCGACCGAGCACGCGCGCGGCGCGGTCCATTCGACGCTCGCGTTCGCGATCGTCGGCGCGGTCTTCGCAGCGGGCCTGCTCGCCGGGCGCGTGGACGCGCGCGGGTGGGTGCTCGCCGC
>JAXDHR010000049.1:0-52161 GCA_034664425.1 Solirubrobacteraceae bacterium | reverse complement strand
CGATAGCGCAACCAGTTGGTTGCGCTATCGTCGCAGGCATGCGCCTGCTCGTGCTCGGAGGTTCGTCGTTCGTGGGCCGCGCCGTCGTCGAGGACGGCCTGCGACGCAACTGGACCGTCGCGACGTTCAACCGCGGGACCCGTCCCGCGGTTGACGCCGCGGTCGAGCCGCTGGTCGGCGACCGGCTCGTGCCCGCAGACCTCGCCGTGCTCAGCGACCGTCCGTGGGACGTGGTCGTCGACACCTGGTCCGGCGCGCCGCGCGCGGCGGCCGACAGCGCCGCGGCGCTGAGCGCTCGGGCGGGGATCTACGCGTACGTCTCGAGTGGCTCCGTCTACGCCCCGCCGCCGCCGGTCGGGGGCGACGAGTCGAGCCCGACGGTCGCTGCCTCCCCGGACGCGGCCCGGGGCGACTACGCGCAACTCAAGCGCGGCGCCGAGCTCGCGATCGAGCGGGCCTTCGGCGACCGGGCGCTGTTCGCGCGCGCGGGCCTGATCCTCGGCCCGCACGAGGACGTCGGACGGCTGCCGTGGTGGCTGCTCCGGATGCACCGAGGCGGCGAGGTGCTCGCGCCGGGACCGCCCGAGCTCCCGATCCAGTACGTGGACGCGCGCGACCTCGCCGCCTGGATGCTCGACGCCGCGGCGGTAGGCCGCGGCGGCGCGTACAACGTGGTGCGCCGTGCCGGCGAGGTGACGATGGGCTCGCTGCTCGAGACGTGCCGCGCCGTCGCCGGTGCCCCGGACACATCGCTGACGTGGGTCGCGCCCGAGCTCGTGCTCGGCGCGGGCATCGAGCCATGGAGCGAGCTGCCCGTGTGGCTCCCGCCGGAGCACGAGTACCGCGGCATGCATGCGGCCGACGTCGAACGCGTCTACGCCGCCGGCCTGCGGCCGCGACCGCTGCGCGAGACCGTCTCCGATACGTGGGACTGGCTCTCGTCGACCGGCCTGCAGGCGCCGCAGCGCCCGGATCGCGATCCGCCGGGGGTCGAGCCCGCCAAGGAGGCTGCGGCCCTCGCCGCCGCCCGCGCGGGCTGACGCGCGGCTGGCGCGGGAGTACGCTTGCGCCATGGCCTCAACTGCTCTAGCGAGACCTCGCCGGGGACGCATCGTCGCGGGCGTCTGCCTCTCGCTGGCGCGACGCTTCGGCGTGCGCCCGTGGCAGATGCGCGCGCTGTTCGTGGTCTCGTGCCTGCTGCCGGGCCCGCAGGTCCTGCTGTATCTCGCGCTCTGGGCCATCTTGCCCTCCGAATAGCCGGGGGGCGAGCTTTCTCGCCCCCCACCTACTCGGGGCATGACCTCACCCGATGATGCGACCCCCGTCGCCAGCCTCAGCCGGGCGCTCGTGGAGTGCCTCGCACCAGTCACGCAGATCCTCGACCACATGGCGCGCGCGCCGTCCGCGCCGGACATCCCGGCGGCGGTGGCGCAGCTGCGACGAACGCTCGACGACGTCCTCGAGCCGCTCGGCGATGAGTTCGACGACGCCGACCTGACGCGCGCGGCGAAGATCGTCGACCGGGCGACCGACGTGATCCTCTCGGAGGTGCTGCTCGTGCCCCACGCCGTCGGCGCGGGCGGCGGCCGGCACCGGCCCGGCACGGCGGCGGCGCTGGGCGCCAACCGCGCGGCCCGGCGGCGGCGCCGGTGAGCCGGCTCGCGGCCGTGCCGTCGCAGCACGCCGTCAGCGACGCGTCGCGCCGTGCGCGGGGCCCGTCGTACCGTCGATGGGGTGAACGCGTCACGCCGCGCAGGGGTGATGTGGGCGCTCGGCGTCGCGGCGTACTGCATCGCGGTCTTCCAACGAGCCTCGCTCGGGGTCGCCGGCCCCTTGGCCCAGCAGCGATTCGGGGCGACCGCCGCGGTGCTCAGCCTCTTCATCGTGCTGCAGCTCGGCGTGTACGCCGCGCTGCAGGTACCGGTCGGCGTCCTGCTCGACCGCGTCGGCTCGCGCCGGATGATCGCGACAGGCGCGACGGTCATGGCCGTGGGCCAGATCGTGCTGGCCGAATCGCACTCCGTCGGCCTCGCCGTGCTCGGGCGCGTGCTCGTCGGCACGGGCGACGCGATGACCTTCACGAGCGTCCTGCGACTCGTGCCCGCCTGGTTCCCGCCGCGGCGCGTGCCGCTCGTGACGCAGCTCTCCGGGCTGCTCGGCCAGCTCGGCCAGGTCGCCGCGGCGATCCCGCTCGTCGCGCTGCTGCACTCCGCCGGCTGGACGCCGTCGTTCCTCGGCGCGGGCGTCGTCGGGCTCATCGTGGCCGCCCTCGTCGCCGTCGGGCTCCGCAACGCGCCGCCGTGGGCGCCGGTCTCGCCGCCGGCCGCAACGGTCGCCGAGGTACGCGCGCACCTGCATGCGGCCTGGCGCGAGCCCGGGACGCGACTCGGGCTCTGGACGCACTTCGTCACCCAGTTCTCCGGCCTGGTGTTCGGTCTGCTCTGGGGCTATCCGTTCCTGGTTCAGGCCGAAGGGCGCTCGCCACAGCAGGCGGCCGCGCTGCTGACGGTGCTCGTCGTCGCCGCGGTCGCCGTCGGCCCCGTCCTCGGGCAGCTGATCGGCCGCTGGCCGTACCGGCGCTCGGTCCCGACGCTCGCCGTCGTAGGCGCCAGCGCGGCGATCTGGACGATCGTGCTCGCGTGGCCGGGCCCGGCGCCGCTTGCGCTGCTGGTGCTGCTGGTGCTCGTGCTGGCGACGAACGGCCCCGGCTCGATGGTCGGCTTCGACTACGCCCGTACGGAGAACGAGCCGGCGCGGCTCGGCTCCGCGACCGGGATCGTCAACGTCGGCGGCTTCGTCGCCTCGCTGACGACGATCCTGCTCGTCGGCGTGCTGCTCAGCTTCAAGCACCCGGGCGGCAGCGGCAGCTACACGCTCTCGGACTTCCGTGTCGCCTTCGCCGCGCAGTACCTGGTCTGGGCCGTGGGCCTGCTCGGCGTGGTGCGCGCCCGTCGGCGGCTGCGCGCGCTACGCGCGCCCGACCTGGACCCGTTCCCGCGCGCGGTGGTGCGGGTGACCCGCGACGCGCGCGAACGCCGTGCGCGCAGCCGCTGACGGGCCGGCGCGCGGTCCGCCCGGTACGGACCCTTCGTGCTCAGGCCCGCGCCGGATCGTGCAGGTCGCGCCGCTCCATGTCGCGCAGCCCGCGACGCAGCGAGACGGACGCGACGATCCCGCCCACCAGCGGCAGCCAGAACAGGATCAGGCGGTAGGCGAGCACGGCGGCGACGGTCACGCCCGCGGGCGTGCCGTAGACCACGAGCGTGCCGATCAGCCCGCCGTCGATCCCGCCGACGCCGCCCGGGATCGGCAGCAGCCCGCCGAGCTGGCCGATCAGGTAGCCCATCAGCACCACCGACAGGGGCACGCTCGCGCCGACCGCGTGGAACGTCGCCCACAGCACCGCGTTGTCCCACGCCCAGTATCCGACGGCGCCGATCACGACCCGTGGATCGCGCGAGCGGAAGATCTCGAGGGCCTCGCCGGTGCCGGTGATGATGGCCCGTCGCGCCGAGGTCAGCCAGCGTCGCGGGCGGGTGGCGTCGGGCGGCGGATCCTCCCCAGGACCGAGCCGGGGCACCGCCAGCACGAGTGCGAGTCCTCCGGCTGCCAGCACCGCGGGCAGCGCGGTGAGGAGCAGCGACTGGTGCGGACCGATCAGCCCGGCGGCCATCAGCGCGCCGAGGATCGCGACGGCGATGAAGTTGACGGAGGACTTGATCAGCAGGAACGCGACCGACCGGCGGGCGATCCGCTCGGCCGGCATGCCGCGGCGGCCGAGCACCCAGGCGCCCAGCGCGACGCCGGCCGCGCCGCTGGCCGGCACGATCGAGCCGACGCCGAGCTCGGCCCAGCCGATCTCCCAGCTCGTGCGCCAGGACATCCGCCGGCAGAAGATCGGCCCGAACATCAGCACGTAGGAGACGCACGAGAGCAGCTCGAACGCGATCCCGAGCACGATCCACCCGAGATCGGCGTCCGAGAGCGCGCGCCGCACCTCGCCGAGCCCGGGCGCGAGCGCGGCGATCAGCACGAGTACGGCGAGAAAGCCGACGACCTCGAGCCCGCGCAGCGCGACCCGGCGCGGCGTGATCTCGTGCGGCAGCTCCGTCGCGTTGCCGCCTGTGGATCGATCTGATCTCGCGACGTTCGACCCCATTCGAACCAGGATAGGCCCCAGGGATCGAGCGCTCACGGTGGTCAGGCGGTATCCGCGGCGATCGGCTCGCCGTCCTCGTCGAGATCGATGACGCGGCCAGCTTCTGCTCGTGCCAGAGCAGCACGACGGCCGCCTCCTCGTGTTCGACGGCGTCTGGCGGCGCGAGCCCGGCGTCCTCGATCAACTGCCGGAAGCGAGCCTCGACCGCTGCATGGGTGGGGTGCGTGGGCATGCCATGACCATCCCCTCGATCGCGTCACGCGGGAGACACCGACTGCGCCAAGCCGGTGACGCCTTCGTGACGATTCACGCCATGACCGATATCCAGCCCCAGCTGTGGGTCGACCGCGCGGCCGCTGCGGTCTCGTCCTGCGAGGCCGCCTTCGGCGCGCGGCCCTGCGCCGCGCGCCCCGGGCCGCCGACCGCGGACCGCGGACCGCGCGAAGAACGCGCGTTCGCAGAACGCGCGTTCTCAGGCCGCAGGTTCCGGGTAGGCCTGTAGATAGGGCACCACCGCAGCCCCGGTCAGAGCGCTCGCCGCACGATCCTCGCGAGCGCCGCCGGAGGCCGCATTGCCCCGATCCGACTTCGAACGGGAGAAGACCGATGACAGACGCCGCCACACAGAAGGTCGTGCAGTACCTCAACGAGGCGCACGCCAGCGAGCTCGGCCTCGTCCGCGTGCTGCAGTCGCAGATCGCGATGACGCCGGGCGGCTCGTACCGCTCGGGGCTCGAGAAGCACCTGCGCGAGACCCGTGACCACGCCGACCGGGTTGAGGCGCGCCTCTCCGAGCTCGGCGAAGGCAACAACCCGATCCAGGCCGGGATCGGCGTCGCCGAATCCGTGATCGCCCAGGCGCTCGCGCTGTCCAAGACGCCGCTCGATCTCCTGCGCGGCTCCGGCGGGGAGGAGAAGGTCCTCAAGAACGCCAAGGACGCCTGCGCCACGGAGGCGCTCGAGATCGCGACCTACACGGCGCTGGAGCGCCTCGCGCGCTCGGTCGGTGACGAGACCACCGCGAAGCTCGCCGCGTCGATCCGCGCCGACGAGGAGCGCATGCTCGACCGCATCATGAAGGAGCTGCCGAAGCTGGCCGAGGCGGTCGTCTCCGCCGACGTCAAGGGCAACGGCTCCTACGACGTCTCGCGTACGGGCGCCGCCGACTCGGCGCGCAGGGCCGGGCGCACGACCCGCGCGACCGCCGCACGGGGAACCGCGAAGGCCAAGCGCAGCGCCCGTCAGACGCGCAAGGTGCCGGGCGCGGCCCGCGTGGAGGGCGAGGTCAAGGGCGCGCTGGCCGGCGAGCAGGACCTGCCGATCGCGCGCTACGACAAGCTCAACGCCGACGAGATCACGGCCAAGCTGACCGAGCTCTCGCAGATCGACCTGGCCAAGGTCGACGCGTACGAGCGCAAGCACGAGAACCGCACCACGGTCCTGAGCCGGATCAGCAACCTGCGGGGCAACGAGCCGTGGCCCGGCTACGACGAGCTCAGCGTGAGCGAGATCCGCAGCGCGCTCGCCGGCGCCGACGATGCGCGCGTGAAGGCGACGCGCGAGTACGAGCGCGCGCACAAGGGCCGCGCGGGCGTGCTCGAGGCGACCGAGCGCGAGCTCAGCAACGCCTGACCCGTCTCGGGGGCGCCGCGGTCCGCGGCGCCCCCGGGCCTAGTCCGGCCCCGATGACCGCTGCCTCGCACCTTTTCGCCGGCGGCAGCGCGACGGCCGGGCGTGACCGCCGCGGCTATGCCCGCCGCCCGGACACGATCAGCACCGAGCCGTCGAACTGGATGCCGACGCCGTCAGTGCGTGCAGCGGCCTCGCCGGCGGCCAGCGCGCGGCTGCGGATCGCGTCGCGCACGTCCGGCTCCATCCCGGCGAGCGCGAGCGCCAGAGGGCCGGCGAGCTCCGGGACCCTCCCCCACCACGCCTCCAACGAGGGCAGTGTCATCGGCGCGGCCACCCGCGCGACGTCGACCCTCTCGAGTCCCCCGTCCGCGAGCGCTTGTGCGAGCCGGTCCGGCTCGTCGAGCGAGAACGGTCCCGGCATCCCGGGAGGCGGGAAGGGGACGCCGAACTGCTCGCCGACGGCGTCGAGGATGAGCCCGAGCCACGGGTTGTTCGCGCGCGCGTCCCAGGTCATCGCCGCGTAGCGGCCAGCCGGCCGCAGCACCCGGCTCGCCTCACGGACGGCATCGGCCGGCTCGGCGACGAACATCAATCCGTGCCGGCAGATGACCGCGTCGAAGGTGGCATCGGCGGCATCGATCGCCAGCTCGTCGCAGACGACGGCGCGCACGTTGGCCATCCCCTCGCTGCGACGCGCGGCCGCCTCGACCATCGCCGGCGCGACGTCGGCCAGTACGACGCTTCCGGATCGCCCGACGCGGGCGGCGGCGGCCAGTCCCGCACCGCCGGGGCCGGCGGCCACGTCGAGCACCGCGCTCCCGTCCTTGACGCCCGCGGCGTCGAGCAGCGTCGCGGTCGCGGCGGCGAGGTGGGCGTCGACGGTGTCCGCGTTGCGTTCCCAGCCGCTCGCGGCCCCGTTCCACATGTCAGACATGGGAGGCGAGCCTGCCACAGCTAGCCGGTGCGCGCCGGACGGTTCAGCGTCGCGTCCTCCGGCACGCCCTCCTCGAGCTCCTTGCTGCGCTCGATCTCGGCGTTGAGCTCGGCGCCGAGGAGCAACGCGACGCTCGTCAGCCACAGCCAGACCACGAGGACGATCGCGGCCGTGAAGGCGCCGTAGAGCGCGGTCGCGTCCGCGATCGAGGAGAGGTAGATCGAGAACCCGAAGGAGGCGGCGAGCCAGAGCAGGACGCCGGCGACCGCGCCCGGCGTGATCCAGCGGAAGGCCCGGTGCTGCACGTCGGGGGTCACGTAGTACAGGTAGGAGAACGCCAGCATCGCGATCAGCACCGCGGCCGGCCAGCGGGCGATGTTCCAGACCGTCGCCGCGGTCGACCCGAGCCCGATGAAGCCGAGCAGGTCGTGGGCGAAGGAGCCGCCGACGAAGACGAGGACCAGGCTCGTCAGCGTGAGCGTCATCACGACGACCGTCGACAGGATGTCGACCGCCTTGCGCCGCAGGAAGCTGCGCCCCGAGTGCACCTCGAAGACCACGTTCAGCGCCCGCCGGCATGACTCGAGCACCCCCGTGGTCCCGTAGAGGGCGACGACCGCGCTGATCGCGAGCGCCGTCGCGGCGGTGCCCTTGTGGCGCAACCCCGCCCGCAGCGAGCTGTCGAGCGGGGCAACCACGTCGGGCGGGGCGACGGTGCGCAGGTAGCCGATGATCGCGTCGTAGGTGCTCGGGTACTGGCCGATGAGCCCGAGCAGCGAGATGCCGAGCAGGAACGTCGGGAACAGCGACATCAGCGAGTAGTAGGTCATCGCGCCGGCGTGCTGGGTCATCTGATCGTCGTAGAACGACACCAGCGTCCGCTTGCCGATCGAGGCCGCCCGTCTCATGAGCCGGTGCTACCCGTGTCCATGTGGCGTTCATGTGAACCGCAGGTACGCGCCCCATCATGGTGGTCATGATCGAAGTCGACCACGTCACCAAGCGCTACGGCGAGAAGCTCGCCGTGGACGACCTGACGTTCACGGTCAAGCCGGGAATCGTCACCGGCTTCCTCGGCCCCAACGGCGCCGGGAAGTCCACGACGATGCGGATGATCCTCGGGCTCGACGCGCCGACGTCCGGCCGGGCGGCGGTCAACGGTCGCGCCTACCGAGATCTCGAGGCGCCGCTGCACGAGATCGGCGCGATGCTCGAGGCGCGCGCCATCCACACGGGCCGCAGCGCGTACAACCACCTGCTGGCGATGGCGCAGACGCACGGGATCCCGCGCGCGCGGGTCGACGAGGTGATCGAGATCGTCGGCCTGCAGGAGGTCGCGCGCAAGCGCGTCGGCGGCTTCTCGCTGGGCATGGGCCAGCGGCTGGGCATCGCCTCCGCGCTGCTCGGCGATCCCGCGACGGTGATCCTCGACGAGCCGGCCAACGGGCTCGACCCGGAGGGGATCCTATGGATCCGCACGCTGCTCAAGAACCTCGCCGCCGACGGCCGGACGGTGTTCCTCTCCTCCCACCTGATGAGCGAGATCGCGCAGACCGCCGAGCACCTCGTCGTCGTTGGCCGGGGACGGCTGATCGCCGACACGACGGTCGCGGAGATCGTCGCCGAGGCGTCCAAGGACTCCGCCGTCCGGGTGCGCACCCCTGAGGCGACCCGGCTGCGCGACGCGATCGCGGGCGAGGACGTCCGCGTCGTGAGCCTCGAGCCCGGCCTGCTCGAGGTGCACGGGCTCGCGAGCGCGGCGATCGGGGAGCTCGTCGCTCGCGACGGCATCCTCATCCACGAGCTGACGCCGCAGACCGCGTCGCTGGAGGAGGCCTTCATGCGTCTCACCGGAGAGTCGGTCGAGTTCCACGCCACCGACCTCGCGCCTCGTGCGGACGAGCTGGAGCAGGTCGCGTGAGCGCCGTCACCGCCACCGATCGCACCGAGCGCGCGTCGCGCGAGCGCGTCACCCAGGCGCGTGTCCTGCGCTCGGAGTGGACCAAGCTGTGGACCCTGCGCTCGACGCGCTGGTCGCTGCTGGCCGCGTTCGTCGCCATGGCCGGGCTCGGCATCCTCGTCGCCGCAGTGCAGATGAACCGCTGGACGCATCTGCATCCCGACGAGCGCGCGACCTACAACTCGCTCGATCCCGCCGTCGGCGGCTGGCATCTCGCGCAGCTGGCGATCGGCGTGCTCGGCGTGCTCGTGATCTCCGGCGAGTACTCGACCGGGATGATCCGCTCCAGCCTGATGGCCGTTCCGCGCCGCCTGCCCGTGCTGTGGGCCAAGATCAGCGTGTTCGCCCTCGTGACCTTCGTGCTGATGCTGATCGCGACGTTCATCTCGTTCTTCGCGGTGCAGGCGATCGTCACCAGCCATCACCAGCAGCACTCGCTCGGCGATCCGGGGGCGCTGCGGGTCGTGCTCGGCACCGCGCTGTATCTGACCGTCTTGGGCGTCATGGCCACGGGGATCGGAGCGCTCGTGCGCAACACGGCCGGCGGCATCGCGCTGTTCGTCGGGCTGCTGTTCGTGCTGCCGGGGATCACGGCGATCCTGCCGGCGTCGCTCGCCGATTCGATCTCCCCGTACATGCCGCTCAACGCCGGCACCACGGTGACCACCGCGGTCTTCGAGGATCCGCATCACCTCTCGCCCTGGGGCGGCTTCGCGCTGTTCTGCGGCTACGCGGCAGTGGCGGTCGCGGCCGGCGCGATCTCGCTGCTGCGTCGCGACGCCTGACCCGAGGCGACGGCCCCGTGCACTAGCGTTGCGCGTCATGCCTCTGCGCGCAGCGGCCCCGAGCGACCTGTGGTGGAAGAACGCGGTGGTCTACTGCCTCGACGTCGAGACGTTCGCGGACTCCGACGGCGACGGCTGCGGCGATCTCGGCGGCCTGGTGGAGCGGATCGACCACGTTGCCAATCTCGGCGCGACCTGCATCTGGCTGATGCCGCTCTACCCCACGACCAACCGCGACGACGGCTACGACATCACGGACTACCTGGGCGTCGACGAACGGCTGGGCGATCTGGGCGACGTCGTCGAGGCGATCCGGCACGCCGCCGACCGCGGCCTGCGCGTCCTGATGGACCTCGTCGTCAACCACACCTCCAACGGCCACCCCTGGTTCCAGGCCGCCCGCGCAGACCGCGATTCGCCGCTGCGCGACTACTACGTCTGGACCGACGATCCCGCGAGCGAAGAGGGAACCAGCGAGGAGAACTGGACCTGGGACGACGAGGCCGGCCAGTACTACCAGCACCAGTTCGCGCCGTTCCAGCCCGACCTCAACATCGCCAACCCGTCCGTCCGCCACGAGATCGCGAAGACCGTCGGCTTCTGGCTCGCGCTCGGCGTCTCGGGCTTTCGCATGGACGCCGTCCCGTTCCTCGTCCAGGTGGTCGAGGGCACCGGCGAGGACCCGGGTGCGGGCAAGCGCTGGCTGCATTCGCTGCGCGAGTACGCGATGCGCCGGCGCGGCGACGTGATGCTGATGGGCGAGTGCAACGTCGCCAAGGAGGAGGTCGAGTCGTTCTTCGAGGACCACGGCGACGCGCTGCACCTCCAGCTCGCCTTCCTGATCAACCAGCGGCTGTGGCTCTCGCTGGCGCGCGGTGAGGCCGCCCCGCTCGAGGACCTGATCCGCGACCTGCCGGTCCCGCCGCACGACTGCGGCTGGGCGACGTTCCTGCGCAACCACGACGAGCTGACGCTCGACAAGCTCGCCCCCGGCGAACGCGACGAGGTGTTCGCCGCCTTCGCGCCGGAGGAGGACATGCGGATCTACGGGCATGGCATCCGGCGCCGCACCGCCTCGATGCTCGGCGGCGACGGCCCCCGGCTTCGCATGGCCTGGTCGCTGATGCTCACGCTGCCCGGCACGCCGGTGATGCTCTACGGCGACGAGCTCGGAATGGGCGAGGATCTCGGCCGCGAGGGCCGCATGGCGGTGCGGCTGCCGATGCCCTGGTCGGGCCCCGGCAAGGTGAACGTCGCCGAGCAGCGCCGCGACCCCGACTCGCTGCTGCGCTTCGTGTCCCGCCTGGTGCACGCGCGCCGCGAGGCGCCCGAGCTCGGCTGGGGGACGAGCACGCTGCTCGAGAACGAGCCGCCGGCGCTGCTCGCGCACCGCTGTGACTGGAACGGCTCCACGGTCGTGACCGTCCACAACCTCTCGGGGTCGCCCGTCGCCGCCGAACTCGACCTCGGCGCCGAAGTCACGGGCGTCGACGACCTGCTCGAGCTGCGCGAGCACCACGTGCGCGAGGGCCGGTTGAGCGTCGACCTCGACGCCTACGGCTACCTCTGGCTGCGCGTCTGTCGTAGAGTCGCGGCATGACGGACGTCGCGCTGTCCCCGCCCACGCAGGCCGCGGCGCCGCCCCGGCTGGATTTCGAGATCGTCCCGCGCAAGGGACTGCCGATCGTCGCGGTCGTCTTCGCCGCGCTCGTCGTCGCGATCCTTTCGAACAAGCTGTGGCCGCTGGAGTTCTTCCACGTCGTCTTCGGCGCGGCGTGGACGATCATCGACCTCTTCCTCGGACTCGTCCTCGGGCCGATCATCGGGCGCATGTCGATCCCCGCGCGGATCGAGTTCACCACCCGGCTGATGCCGAAGATGGTGCTGATCATGCCGACGATCGTCACCGTCACGCTCGCCGCCGGCTGGCAGCTCGGGCACCTGCTCGGCACGGTCAACTCGTCCTATCCACTGCATGGCTGGATCGTCGCGAGCTACATCGTCGTCGGGTGCATGGCCGTGATCGCGCTCGGTTTGCTCGAGCCGGCCAACGTCGCCGTGCTCTACGAGCTCAAGAAGCCGCGGCCGAACCCGGCGGTGATCGAGCGGCTGATGAAGCGCTTCATCTACACCGCCGGTGCGACGGGCGTGATGCAGGTCGCGACGTTCGTGATCATGACCAAGGTGGCGAGCGGATGACCGAGCGCAGGCTGCCGCCGGTCACCCAGCTCGGGATGGCGTCGCTGGCGCTGATCGTCGCCGGCGGCATCTATCTCTCCGCCCATCTCCCCGAGCGTGTCCCGCTCACGCCCGCGGTGATCCTGCTCGCCCTCTCGGCGCTGCTGCTGGCGGGCAACCTCGTTGCGCTGAGCCGTGTCGACGGCTTCGCCTGGGGGCGCTTCACCGGCGTCGCGAAGTGGGCGCTGCTCGCCTACGCGATCACGGCCGGGCTGATCGAGTTCGCCTTCGTGCGCAACCACGTCAGCGGCGGCGCGCTCGTGGTGCTGACGCTCTCGCTCGTCGTGTACGCCGTGCACGTGCCGGTGCTGATCGGCTTCACCGTCGCCCGCTACGACTAGACCTCGAGCGGCAGCTCCGCGCGCACGGTGGTCCCGCTGCCCGGCGGGCTGGCGATCGCCAGCCGTCCGCCGAGCGCCTCGACGCGGTCGGTGAGGCCGCGCAGGCCGGAGCCGCCCGCGAGCGTGGCGCCACCGCGGCCGTCGTCGGCGATCTCGACGACGACGAGCCCGTCGTTGTGGGCGATCCGCACGGTGGCGACGCTCGCCTGCGCGTACTTGGCGGCGTTCGCGAGCGCCTCCGAGGCGACGTAGTAGGCGGCGACCTCGACCGGCTCGGGCAGCCGCTCGGCCGGGATCTCGAGCAGCTCGACCGGGAATGTCGCGCGCGCCGCGAGTGCCTCCAGTGCCGCCGGCAGACCGCGGTCGACGAGCACCGCCGGATGCAGGCCCTGCGCGAGCGCGCGCAGCTCCTTGAGGGCCTCCGTGAGCTCGGTCTCGGCGCCCTCGAGCAGGGCGGTCACCGTGTCGGAGTCGCTGCGTGCCCTGGCCATCCGCAGCGTGATCGAGACGGCGACGAGCCGCTGCTGGGCGCCGTCGTGGAGATTGCGCTCGAGCCGCCGGCGCTCGGCGTCTGAGGCCTCGACGATCCGCGCGCGCGACGCGTTGAGCGCCTGCCGCGCCGTCGCGGTCGTGAGCACGAGCGCGACGAGGTCCGCGAACGCCTGCATGCGCTGCTCGGTGTCTCCCGGCAGCATCTCGCCCTCGCGCAGCGCCGCGATCAGCGCGCCCCACGTGCGACCTGCGAGCGTGATCGGCACCGCGACGGTCGCGCGGTACCCGCTCGCGCGCATCTGCCGTGCCACCGCACCCGAGAGGCCCTGGTAGTCGACCCGCTTCGCCGTGCCCATGCGGTAGACGTGCTCGGCCGAGAGCCCCGTTTCCAGCTGCACGATCGAGCCGACCGGGAAGCCGGATCTGCCGCTCTCGCTGTAGTGGCCGACGACCGTCGCCGTGCGCTCGTCGTCGAAGCGCTCGAGCACGACGGTCGGGATGCCGAGCAGTCCGCAGATCTCCTCGGTCACCGCGGAGAACACGCGCTCCGGCGGCTCGTCGCTGGCGACGAGGACGGCGACCCGCCGCAGCGCCGCCTGCTCCGCCGCGAGCTTGCCGAGCTTCTCAGCCCGCCGCTCGCGCTCGGTGATGTCCAGGCCGGTCGTGACGAGGTACTGGATCGCGCCGTCCTCGCCGCGCACGGGCTCGTTGGCCCACGAGATCAGACGCCGCGAGCCGTCCTTGGTCAGCCACTCCCCCTCGCGCGGCGAGGGCTTGCCCGTGGCCCAGATCTCGGCCAGGAACGGCCCGAACAGCGGCGCGTCCTCGGGCGGGATGACGAGCTCGCGCGCGTCGCGCCCCAGCACCTCCTCGCGCCGGCGCCCGGTCAGCTCCTCGCAGGCGCGGTTGAAGCGGATGATCCGCCCGTCGCGATCGAAGACGCAGACCAGGCACTGCGTCGTCTCGGCGAGTGCCGTGGCGAACGCCTGGTCGGCCGGCTCGGAGTGTCCGGTGGCCACACGGTCAACGCTAGTCGACCCGGGTAGGGTCGCACCGATGCGCCTCGAGATCCGCGACGTCGCACCCGGGTTGTGGCTCTGGCGCCAGCCGCATCCGTCCTGGGAGGAGGGCAACGACTGGGCGCCGGAGGTCTCGTCCTTCGCGGCGCGGTCGCGGGGCGTCTCGCTGCTGCTCGACCCGCTGGCGGCGCCGCCGTCCGCCTCGGCGTTCTGGGAGCGCATCGAGGCGGCACCGCCGGACGCCGTCGTCGTCCTCAAGCCCGACCACGTGCGCGACGTCGACCTGTTCGCTCGCTGGTACGGCGCGCGCGCCTATGGCCCGTCGCTGTTCTGGCCCGGCGACGTGCCCCGCACCGCGCTGGAGCCGATCGGACCCGGCGACGAGCTGCCGGGCGGGCTGCTCGCGGTCGACGACGGCCGGCTGAAGGCCGAGACGCCCGTCTACCTGCCCGAGCAGCGGGCGCTCGTGTTCGCCGACGGCATGACCGCCCCGCACGGCGAGCTGCGCGTTTGGGCGACCGCGCGCCGGCACGAGTCGCACGTGCTCCCCGCGCTCAGCGCGCTGCTCGCGCTGCCGTTCGAGCACGTGCTCGTCTCCCACGGCGAACCGGTGCATGACCGCGCCGCGTTCGAGGCCGCGCTCGAGCGGCCGCCGTGGTCCGAGGAGGAGTGAGTCACCCCCAGGGCAGCTCTCCCCAGTCGTCGGGGCGGCCGAGCCGCCACGTCGCGAACGATGCGTAGGCCTCCTGCGGGGAATCGGTGTCGCTCGCGGCGCCCGCGCCGTGTCCGAGCGCGAGCTCGGAGCGCGGGTAGTCGACCGTGCGCCCCTCGCGGCGCGCGCCGGTCATGAAGATCACGCACGGGGCCTCGCCGGTGCCGACGAAGGCGTGGTGGGTGCCGGCCGGGCAGTGGACGAAGTCCCAGGCGCGCAGCGGCCGCTCCTGCTCCTCGATGATCAGCATGCAGGTGCCGCTGAGCACGAAGAAGTCCTCCTGAACGGACTCGGCGTGGTAGATGCCCGTCGGCTTGCCGGGCTCGAGCACGGCCAGGGTGAAGGCCGTGTCGGCGAAGCGCTGGGGCTCGAGGTCTGGCCGTTCGGCGAGCGCGCGCGGGCCGCTCTCGAAGCTGCACCGGCTGCCGAAGGCGTCGTTGCGGATCCACGCCGCCTCGCCGGCGTTGACCACGAACCAGCCCGGGGTCGTGGGAGCAAGCCCCGTCCCGACGTCCTCCAACTGCGCCTCATCGATCACGTCGCCCCTCCTGTCTCGCGATACGGAGGCGGGATCGTCGCAGGGGCGGGGGCTTGCGCCGAGCCATGTTAGGCGTGAGCAAGCAGACGCTGCTGCGGCACTTCGGCTCCAAGGACGGCCTGCTCGAGGCGAGCGCCGGGCGCGGCCTCGCGCGGGTCGCGGACGAGCGCGCGAGTGCCCCGCCCGATGACATCGACGGTGCGGTCGAGAACCTGCTCGACCACTACGAGGCGCGCGGCGACCAGGGGCTGAAGCTCGCCGCGATCCACGGCGGCGGCGCGATCGCCGAGTTCGGGCAGCGGGCCCGGCAGCTCCACTACGACTGGATCGACCACGCCTTCGGCGCCTGGATCGAGCGCACGGACGAGCCCGAGCGCACGCGGGCGGCCCTGATCGCCATCTGCGACGTGCACACCTGGCAGCTGCTGGCGCGCGACCTCGGGCTCGACCGGGCGGAGGTCCACCGCACGCTGACCATGATGATCCGACGAGTCCTCGAGGAGGACGCATGAAGGTCCTGGCCTACACCTCGCCGGCCCGCGGGCACCTGTTCCCGCTGGTGCCGAACCTCGAGCGCGCCGCCTGCGCCATCATCACCCACGGTGAGGCCGGAGAGACGCAGAACGCGCTCGCCGCAGGCGTCCCGGTCTGCGTCGTGCCCTTCGGCCGCGATCAGCTCGAGGTCGCGCGGCGCGTCGCAATCGCCGGCGCCGGGACGCGGCTGCCGGCGCCACGGCTCGACCCCGAGCGGCTGCGCCGGCGGGTGCGGGAGGCATGACGATGCGCGCGGGCGCCGTCCCTACGCGTTCTTGATCACGCCGAACTGCGCGCCGTACGGGTCGGCGGCGACGGCGAAGCGGCCGACTCCGGCGACGTCCATCGGGCGCAGCAGCACCGATCCTCCGAGCTCCTCGACCCTCGCGACCGCGGCATCGCAGTCGTCGACGGCGAAGTAGGTCATCCAGCTCGCCGGCACCTCCTCCGGGACGTCGCCGGGCAGCGGGACCATGCCGGCGACCCCGGCGTCGCCGACCTGGACCACGGTGTAGGTCATCTCGCCGAAGTCCTGGGCGTCGTAGGTCCACCCGAAGACGGCGGCGCCGATCGCCTTCGCGCCGTCGACGTCGTGCGTGTGCAGCTCGCTCCAGGTGAAGGTGCCCGGATCGTTGACGAGCTCTGCGCCGGTGTGCTGCCCGGGCTGCCACGCGCCGATCGCTCCGCCGGCCGGATGCAGGAGGAAGGTCATCCGGCCGGCGTCCATGATGTCCATCGGCTCCGCCAGCAGCGTTGCGCCCGCCGCCGCGGCGCGCTGGGCCACGGCATCGGCATCGTCGGTCGCGACGTACGTCGACCAGACGGTCGGCCAGCCTTCGGTCATCAGCGGTGAGACGCCCGCGACGCGCCGGCCGTCGAGCAGGAAGAAGGCGTAGCCGCCCGTCTCCTCCGGCGGGCCGGCATTCTGCGCCTCCCAGCCGAACAGGCTGCCGTAGAAGCGCTTCGCGCCGTCGAGGTCCGGGGTGGCGAGGTCCACCCAGCTGGGCGTACCGGGCTCGTATGACGTGCGCTCGGGCATCGACCGATCGTCTCGCGGCCGTCGCGCGAGCGCAAGCCGCGAGTGTCGTGATTTCGCGAGACTGCCTCCGAACTCTCGAATCAGGACACTAGGAGGTGGCGGGCATCCCCTTGGGCGCCGGTCGAGGCGCAGGCGGCGGGTCGTCGAGGTCGCCGAGCGCCGCGGCCGTGCCGAGCGCGCGCCGGCTCGTGCTGACCAGGCCCAGCGCGACGACGACCGCGCCACAGCCGGCGATGATCCACCAGCCCGTGTGGCTGGCCGCTGCGAGCGCCCGCGGCGCGCCGCTGGTGGGGACCGCGAGCGCCCCGATGATCGCGATGCCGAACGCGGTGCCCGTCTGCCGGCTCGTGGAGGCGATCGCGGCCGCCACGCCGGCCTGCGCGGGCGGCATGCCGGAGACGGCGGTGTTCGTGATCGGCGGGTTGACCGACGCGAAGCCGATCCCGAACACGACGTACGCGGCGGCGAGCCATCCGTGCGAGGTCGTGTCGGTCAGCCCGGTCAGCATCAGCCCGCTGAGCCCCACGCCGACGCCGCCGAGCACGAGCGAGGGCCGCGCGCCGACCCGCCCGAGCAGCCGGCCCGTGAGCGGGCTCACGACCAGCGTCGTCGCGGCCATCGGCAGGAGGTAGAGGCCGGCCTGCAGCGGCGAGAGGCCGCGCGCCTGCTGCAGGTAGAGCGTGTTGAGGAACAGGAAGCCGCCGAGCGCGACGAACGTCGCGACCGCGATCAGCGTCGCGCCCGTGAACGGCACGCTGCGGAAGAAGCGTGGGTCGATCAGCGGGTCCTCGCGGCGGCGCTCGTAGGCGATCAGCGCGACGGCGGCTCCCACGGCGAGGGCGAAGAGCCCGAGCGTCTGCCCCGACAGCCAGCCGGCGCTGGGGGCCTCGATGATCGCGTAGGTCGCGGAGGCGAGCAGCACGAGCACGAGCACCTGGCCGACGGGATCGGGGCGCCGTGCCTGCGGCGCGCGCGACTCCGCGACGAAGCGCGCGGTCAGCACGATCGCGGCGAGCCCGATCGGCACGTTGACCCAGAAGATCGAGCGCCAGTCGAACCCCTCCACCAGCGCGCCGCCGAGCACCGGCCCGAGCGCCATCGAGAGCCCGATCACGCCGCCCCAGATCCCGATCGCCTGCGCCCGCTCACGCGGATCGGTGAACGTGTTGCGGATGATCGACATCGCGACGGGGTTGAGCATCGCCCCGCCGACCGCCTGCAGCATGCGGAAGACGATCAGCAGCTCGACGGTCGGCGCGACGCTGCAGGCGAGCGAGCCGACGGTGAACAGCGCCAGCCCGATCTTGAAGATCCGCGCACGCCCGAGGCGGTCGGCGGTCGAGCCGCCGAGGATCAGCAGGCTCGCGACCACGATCGTGTACGCGTCGACGGTCCACTGCAGCTGCGAGACGGACGCGTGCAGGTCGGTGCGGATCGTCGGCAGCGCGACGTTGACGATCGTGTTGTCGAGCCCGACGACGAACAGGCTCATGCAGCAGATGGCGAGGACGAGCCAGCGGTGGCGATCGGTGGGTGCTTGCTGCGTCGCCATCCCTCCGAGGGTACGGCGGTCAGTTCATGGGCCGGCGCACGCCCGCCTCGACGCTGCGTGCCAGCCGATCCGCCTCCTGCTGCTCGATGGTGCCGGTGGCCTCGATCGCAGGGCTCGGGTCACCGCCACACGTGCGATTGGCCTCCGCGATCGCCTCGCGCAGCACGGGTCCGAGGAGGTCGGCCTCGGCCGCCTCGACGCCGTCGAGAACGATCTCGTCGGCCTGCACGAGGTGATTGAGCCGCAGGTGCCCGACGGCAGGGTGACCGGTCAGCGCCGCGGCGAGGCGCGCCGTCAACGCGTCGGACCAGCGCTGGGTCGGCGCCGCGTCGAGCGGCAGCCGCACGCAGGCGCCGACGCGGTCGGTGGGCAGGCAGTCGCCTCGGGCCGGTCCCGTGATGGCATGGCTCTCGGACATCGTCTCTCTCCTCGATGGGTTCCCCTCGGGGTCACCGGCCGAGGAGCCGATGATGCGCGGCGGCGGGCAGGACCCGCCGGTCGGGGGGGTGAGCGGTCTGGCCGTCCAGCTCGCGGATCAGCCCACGCCCGGTCCGCTCGACCGCTGACCGAGCAAGCCGGCGCCGATGATCTTCTGGGTGACGGCGGCCTGCCCGAGATAGCACGACCAGTCGCGGCCGTCGGCGCTCAGCGAACGGCAGCCGCCGTTGACGGTGCCGTGCCGGTCGACGGTGGGCTCGACGGTGCCCTTGAACTGGCCGGCTGCGATCTCGCCGTGGGGTGCGCGCGCCAGCGTGCAGCGGTACTCGACCTGATCGCGGACGATCGCGCACGAGGGCTCGGTGCCCTGCAGCATGAGCGTCCCGGCGGGCATCGAGCCGGCGACGTCGTCGGTGGACAGCAGCTCGGTCGCCGCCACCGCCGCGCCGGGAACGGCGATCGCGGCGGCGATCAGCGCGAGACCGGTGCGGCGGGTGCGGCGGCGACGCGCAGTGGCGCGACGGGTCGTGGCGAGATCGGCGGCGGTCGCGGCCTGCAGCGCGTCGCCGAGACGAGCGAGGCGGTCTGAGGCGGGCGTCGGAATCATCAGGTCAGCTCCTTGGGCTCGGTCAACTGGGCGCGCAGCGCCCGCAGCGCCCGGTGCACGCGTACGCGCGCGGTCTGCGGGCTGGTACCGAGCGCGCGGGCGACGCCGGCGTAATCGCGGTCTTCGACGATGCGCAGCCGTAGCGCCTCCCCGTGGGCGGCCGGCAGGCCGGCGAGCAGTTCGTCGACCCCGTCGAGCCAGGCCTCGGCCGGTTCGACGGCGGCGGCCGGCTCGTCGAGCCGCTCACGCAGTCCGAGCCGCTCGCATGCACGCTGCTCCAACCGCCGACGGCGCACCGACATCAGGACGACGTTGCGGGCGATGCCGAGCAGCCACGGCAGCGCCGACCCGCCGGCCTCGTCGCGGAATCGCTCGCGCACCATCCACGCCTGGGCGAAGGTCTCGGCGGTCAGGTCGTGGGCGACGTCCACGTCGCGCGTCTGGCGAAGCAACGCGGCGTGAACCCTGGCGACGTGACGGTCGTAGAGCGCTCGAAACCCGTCGGCGTCATGCACCGAGGCAAGCACAAGGGCGGCATCGCTGGGACTGAAGGGCGGTGGGTGCGTCACGCCGAGTGGATGTCGCGAGCCCGGCGTGGCGTTACATCGCCGCTCGACTCGGCTGATCCGACCGCGAGGACGACGATCACCACGTCGTCCTCCAGCGGCTGTTGCGACGCCCCCGCGGCCGCGTGCTGGATTGCGCGAGCGGTGGCGGCCGCCGTGCCCGACGTCGCGGTGGCGACCGCTCGCGCGACGCCCGCCACGCCGAACGCGTCTCCGTTCGTGGCTCGCCGCTCGAGCAGGCCGTCGCTGCAGAGGACGATCCGCTCGCCGGCGTGCAGGCGCCGTTCGCGCACCCGAAAGGCGCGCCGCGCGTCTCCCGCGCCGAGCGCCGGCTCGCCGTCGTCCTCGGCCAGGGGCTCGACGGAGCCGTCCGCCCGGACGAGCAGCGGCGCGGGATGCCCGCAGGCGATCCAGCTGAAGCTCGCGGTCGGCGCGCGCCAGCGGGCGAGCACCGCGCTGACCGTGAACGCCTCGCCCAGCTGGCGCACGGTCTCCTCGATCACCCGCGCCGACGGCGCGAGGTCCAGCGCCTGCCGGCGCGCGGATCGCAGCGCGCCGAGCGAGACGGCGGCGCGGCCGGCGGCCACGGGGCCTTCACCCGCGGCGTCGGCGATCGCGATCCAGGTGCCGTCGCGGTTCTCGGCGAAGTCGAACCAGTCGCCACCGACCGCGGGGCTGGCGAGCAGGCCGCCGGCGAGCTCACCGCCGCCGATGCGCAGGATCCGTGCGTCGGGGACGAGGTTGAGCTGCATCTCCGCCGCGGGACTCGTCGCCCGCCTGCGCCGGACGGCCTCGAAGGCATCCGTGTAGCGGTTCGCGAGCTCGAGCGCGGCGGCGCCCTGCCGGGCGATCTCGGTCAGCGGCCCCCGTGGGCTCCCGATCGCCAGCAGGATCCCCGTCGCCCGTCCGCGCAGCCACAGCGGCGCGGCGACGCAGCCCGGAAGCTCGGCTTCGAGGTGGCGGTAGAGGTCCGGCAGGCTGTCGGGAGCGATCTCCTGCCCGAGCCCGAGGGCGACGTCGAGGCGATCGGGCAGCTCCCCCTCCTCGCCGGCCAGCCGCAGCAGCGCGGAGCCGTCGACGTCGATGACGTAGAGCGCCACCGGAACGCCGGCGATGCGCCGCGCCTCCGCGACCAGCTGCTCGGGGACCAGGTGCGGCGCGACCTCGTCGAGGACGTGCAGCGCCTCGAGCGCAAGCGGCTCGGCGCGGCCGAGCCGGCCGGCGGGCAGCGGGCGCTCGAGCGCCCGGACGAGGTCCAAGCGGGTGGGGAAGTGCCGGTGCAGCGTCGAGCGGCTGACCCCGGCCGCTGCGGCGACCTGCGCCGTGGTCGCGCGGGCGTCGTCCGTGAACAGCCGCCGCGCGGCCTCGAGGATGCGCGCGCGGCTGCGCTGCGCATCGGCGCGAGCCAGGCGTTCCGGCGGATCCTCGCGTGCCATTCGCTCGAAATCTACACCATCTGTGTCATTTGGCTGATCTATAGTGGTCAGACGTCCGATTTCGTCCTACATTGAACTCATCATGTACTTCCTCCTCCCTGACGACGACCTCCGCGTTTCGGACGCCGAACGCGACGAAGCCGTCGAGTTCCTCAACCGCCACTACGCGGAGGGCCGGCTCAGCGAGGCCGAGCACTCGGCCCGGGTCGATGCCGCGTACGCGGCGAGCCACGACTCCCAGCTCGAGCGGCTCACCGGCGACCTCCCCCAGCTACCGCCCACGGGTCTCGCGCGACGTGGTCCGTCCGGGCTGCATCTCGGTCCGGCGGCCGCTGTGGGCGCCGTCGCGGTCGCCGTCCTCGCCGCGGCGAGCGTCGTGCCGCCCGACGTCTGGGCGATGCTGCTCGGCGTCGGCCTGCCGCTGCTGATGATGCTGCTGTTCACGGTCGCGCCGATCGCCATCCCGGTGCTCGCGTTCGTCTGGATCGCGCGTGCCCTCGGCGGCGGCGCGTCCCGGCGGCAGCTGCCGCGCGGCTACACCCGCCGCTTCTAGCTCGGAGCGCCTCCGGGCCCGCGACGCAGGAGGGCCTCGATCTTCGCCTCGTCGAGCTCGGCGGGGCGAGTCGAGGCGATGAAGTCGGCGACGACCTCGACGAAGTGGTCGGGGTCGTCGTTGAACGGGAAGTGCCCGGCGCCCTCGAAGACCTCGAGCCGGCTGTGCGGCATCAGCTCGTGCGCCCGCACACCGTGCTCGAGCGGGATGATCGGGTCCTTGTCGCCCCAGATCAGCAACGTGGGGACGCCCTCGGAGAGGTAGAGGCGGTCGCGGGCGTCGACGCGCTGGCCCTTCGGATCGATGACCGAGCGAGCGGTGTGGACGAACGCGCGCCGCGCATCGGCGTCGCTGAGCGACGCGACGCCCTCGGCCAGCCCGCGCAGGTTGGCGTTCGCCTTGAACTTGAGATGCCCGAGGGCACGCCCCGCGATCCGCGTCACCGGCCCGAACATCAGAGGCAGCACGAGCTCGGCGCCGGGGAGCGTCGCGGCCCGCAGGACGAGGCTGACCTCCTCGCCCAGGCCGCCGCTGTCGACGAGCACGAGCCGGTCGACGCGGTCGGGGAACTGGTACGCGAACTGCATCGCGATGCCGCCGCCCAGCGAGTGCCCGACGACCGTGGCACGGTGGATGCCGAGGACGGCGAGCAAATCTCGCACGCCGCTCGCGTACGCGCCGAGCGAGTAGTCGCCGCGGGGCTTGCCCGAGCGGCCGTGGCCGAGCAGGTCGGCCGCGACGACCGTGTGGTGGTCCGCAAGCCCGTGCATCACCGCCGCCCACGCGCGCGAGCTCGACGTGATGCCGTGAATCAGCACGATCGCCGGGCCCTCGCCCAACCGCTCGTAGCTGACGCGCTGTCCGTGCAGTTCGAGCTCGGCCACGCTGCGGATGCATACCCGCGCCTCGGCGGCGGGTACACCCGGCGCGGCTCGCTGCGATGGATTCCCCTGCACCACAGCCCCGCGTCGCCTTCGTCCTCGGCGGCGGGGGTGGCCCGCTGGGCTCGCACGAGGTTGGCATGCTGCGCGCGCTGATCGAAGCCGGGATCGTCCCCGACCTGGTCCTGGGCACGTCGGTCGGGGCGATCAACGGCGTGGCGGTCGCGGCCGATCCGAGTGCCGAGGCGGTCGAGCGCCTGACCGGGATGTGGGCGGCGATCGACCGCAACGACGTCTTCGACGGGTCGGTGCTCGGGCGGCTCGCGACGCTCGCCCGCACGCGGACCCACCTGCACGGCAACGAGTCGTTGCGCACGCTGCTGAGCGAAGCGCTTCCCGTCAGCCGGATCGAGGAGCTGGCCGTCCCGTTCCAGTGCGTGGCCGCGAGCATCGAGCGGGCGGCCGAGCACTGGTTCGTGGACGGTCCGGTCGTCGAAGCGGTGCTGGCGTCCGCCTCGGTGCCCGGCCTGCTGCCACCGGTCGAGATCGGCGGCGAGCACTTCATCGACGGTGGGATCGTCAACAGCATCCCGGTCCGCCGCGCCGCCGAGCTGGGCGCCACGCGCATCTTCGTGCTGCACGTCGGCCGCCTCGACCGCGCGCTCGAGCCGCCGAGGTGGCCGTGGGAGGTCGGGCTGGTGGCGTTCGAGGTCGCCCGCCGGCACCGGTTCATCGGCGACATGGCCGCGCTGCCCGATGCACTCGACGTTCACGTCCTGCCGACCGGGCAGACGGACCCGCCGCGCTTCACCGACTTCTCGCAGTTCCGCTATCGCGCGACGTCCGACATCACGGGGCGCATCGAGCGTGCATACGAGGCCTCGGCGGGCTACCTCGCGGCGCACGCGCTGGGAGCGGTGTGATGCGGGTGCCGCCCACGCTCGTGCGCCGTCTCCTGCTGGCCCCCGTCCTGCTGCTCGTCGAGGCCGCGCTCGTCGTCGTCTCCCCGCTGCTCGCCGTGCTGGCGGCGGTCGCCGCGCCGCTGATCGGCGGATGGCGTGCCCTGCGGGCGCTGGGGATCGCCGTCGAGCTGGCCGCGCGCCACGTCGCGGCGACGATCGCGTGCTTCTGGCTGTGGATCGCCAGCGGGTTCGGGCGGCGGGCGCAGTCGGCCCGCGTACAGCAGGCGCACTACCGCGTGCTGCGCTGGTTCGTCGGCGGCGTCTATCGCTCGATCACGCGGATGGCGCGGGTCGACGTGCGCGTCGACGGGTCCGGGGCCGCGCTCTCGGCGATGGCGTCCCGATCGGGACCCGTGGTCGTGCTCAGCCTCCACGCCGGCGAGGGCGACTCGCTGCTCGTGCTGCACGAGCTGCTGTGCCGCTACGGCCGCCGACCGCGGGTCGTCCTCCACCACGCGCTGCGGCTCGATCCGCTCATCGACATCCTCGGCGAGCGGCTCCCGAACCGCTTCGTCGACCCGCGCGGCGGCGACACGGAGGTCGAGATCGCCGCGATGGCGTCCGACCTGGGCGCCGACGACGCGGTGCTGATCTTCCCCGAGGGCGGCAACTTCTCCCCCACCCGACGCGCGCGGGGCATCGAGCGGCTCGAGCAGGCCGGTCACGACGAGGAGGCGGCGTGGGCACGAGCGATGACCCACGTCTCCGCCCCGCGCCCCGGCGGAGCGCTCGCCGCCCTCGACGCGGCCCCGGACGCCGACGTCGTCTTCGTGGCGCACGCGGGCATCCCGGCCGGCGCGCGCGAGCTATGGCGCCGGCTCGGCGCAGACCAGACCGTCGACGTCCGGCTCTGGGCGGCGCGCGCGGCCGAGATCCCGTCCGGCCGCGACGAGCGGATCGACTGGCTGTTCGGGTGGTGGCGCACGCTCGACGAGTGGGTGCGCGAGCGGGGCGGTTAGCGCGCCGGCCCGGACAACCTCGGCCTGGATCCAGCGACGGCGAAGAGGAGGACGCGGCCCACGTCGTCCCAGCCGGGGTGGCGACCGAACGCGGCATCCTCGAGCACGACGGCGCCGATGGACAGCATCAGGCCGTAGAGGAACGCCAGCCGAGGAAGGCGAGGAACGCGGGCAGGGAGATCACGCCGAAGACGAACGCGAGGAGCGAGACCGTGCACCACGGCATCGAGCCTCCCGCCGATCGCCGTGCCCAGCGTGGTGCGAACAGCACGACCGTCGCGGCTGTGACCAGGGCGAAGCGCCGCGTGCGACCTTCCAGGTGCATGCGGGCGTTACGAGCCGGTCAGACCACGGCGACGATGCCGCCGTCGACGTAGAGCGTCTGCCCGTTGACGAAGTCTGAGGCGGGCGAGCTCAGGAACAGCAGCGCCCCGACGAGGTCTTCAACGGTGCCCCACCGCCCGGCGGGCGTGCGCCGCCGCACCCACGCGCTGAACTCGGCGTCGTCGACGAGCGCCCGCGTGAGATCGGTCTCGATGTAGCCCGGCGCGAGCGCGTTGACTTGCAGTCCGGCAGGTCCCCAGTCGGCGCACATCCCCTGCGTGAGCATCTTCACCGCGCCCTTGGTCGCGGCGTAGGGCGCGACGCCGGGTCGCGCCAGCGCCGATTGGACCGAGCCGACGTTGACGATCTTGCCGCGCCCGCGCGCGACCATCCCCGCCGCGGCCGCCCGGCTCACGAGAAACGCGCTGGTTACGTTCGTGTCGAGCATCCGCCGCCACGCCTCGTCGGAGAACTCGAGCAGCGGCGCTCGATGCTGGATGCCGACGTTGTTGACCAGCACGTCGAGCGGGCCGGCCCGCGCCTCGGCCTCCGCGACGCCCGCAGCGACGGCCTCCGCGTCGGTGGCATCGAAGGCGACGTGGTGCACCGCGGCGCCTTCGAGCTCGTCGGCGACGGCCCGCACGCGGTCGGCGTCGGCTCCGTGCACGACGACCGTGCAGCCGGCTTCGAGCAGTCCCTCTGCGAACGCCCGCCCGATGCCGCGGCTCGAGCCCGTGACGAGTGCGGTACGCCCGCTGATGTCGAACAGTCGGTGCGCGGTCAACTCGCTCGCGACCCTACACCCGGGCGGCGCAGGGTCTAGCGTCCATGACGCCCGCGGCGACGCCGTTGCGGCGCTGTAGCGGGCGGCTTGCGCCGCCGCGTTTCGCCGCCGGCTCAGCCCGTCGCGAGCCGCGCGACGATCAGGATCTCCACGTCGTCGCGGACCTTCAGCGCGCTCATCAGCCCGCGGTAGGACTTGATCCCCACTGGCTCTGGACGACCGGGATCGTGCCGGTCAGTTGACCGTCCGAGCTCAGCGTCAGGCGTGCGCTGACCGGTCGGGTGCTCCCGGCGACGGTCAGCTCGCCCTCGACCGCGAGCTCGTCCGCGGACGCCCGGACCGCCGTCGAGTGGAGCTCGACCGGCTGCCTGCGCAGGATCTTGTCGTCGATGTTCTTGCGGATCTCGTCGCGGTCGGTGAGCGGCTTGACGCCGCGCTCTCCGCTGAGCACTCGCAACGAGGTCGCGTCGGCCTGCAGCTCGCCCGCCATCTCGCCCGGTCCGTTCTGCACGGTCGCCTCCCACGTACCGACCTCGAGCACGAGGTCGTGGCCGACCTTCGCCGCCACCCCTTCGCGGTAGGTCTTGACGCATAGCGAGCCGGTGGCGGCCCGCCGGTGTGGCGTCCCGGCGCGATCATCGTCACGAAGCCTCTCCGGCCCAGGGCGGATCGGCCCACGCTTCCGGGCGACCGGTCCCATGGGCCCGGCGGGCATCACGATCATTGATGCGAAGGCCTGGAGCGGCCGCGTCTGCGTAGGACGCGCGGTGATCGGGCGGTTGCAATCCCCTGAGCGAGAGGATGTTCCGGTCGATCGACGAGCGGAGACGGTCGGGTTCGTCCGCGTGGTGCGGTTCACCGATGTGACGGCGGAGCGGGTGGAGTCGCTTGCCGCGAGTCGACCGACTTGTCGACCTGACCGCTCATCGGCGGAGTATCCCGCGGGCGAACGAGCGCGCGAGCATCATCCGATGGCCGAACGCTCCACCCGACGTCCGCCGCGCGAGGCGGTCGCCGCGATGCGGGTGACCGCGCCGAGCGAGCGCAACGACAAGCTGGCCGGCCTGCTGCGCGCGGTCTAACCGTTCCTCCGGCCGCGACGAGCAGATCGACCGGCTGTTCGCTGGTTGCACCCGCTCGAGCGCGAGGCTGAGGGAGCGCGACGCTGCGCCTGGCCGACGCAGCACGCGCCGTGTACGCTCGCCGCCATGGGTCGCCTTTTCAGAGTGGGCACAGTGGGCGCGATCGTGGCCCTGGTCGCCGCCATCGCCTGCGCGCAGGCGTCGGCCGCGTACTGGGCGGGCGAGTACCGCGTGCTCGTCCACAAGGCCGACCAGAAGGGCTCGGGCACCTATCACCAGGACAGCTCGGGCGCCTGTACCGCCACCGTGGACGGCGGCGGAAGCGAGGACGTTCACATCGTCGGGGGCTCGGCGACGATGATGGCCACGGGCGTCGACGCGGGCATGCCGGGCTCCAGCTCGGGGCTCCAGCTCGGCGGCGTCCCGGTCCTCAGCGCGGGCGGCACGGTCACGCGCAACGGCCAGCTGACCTCCACCCCCGATCCCCACCCGTGCGCGGGCGGAGGCGGGGACGGCGGCGGGGGCACGGCGCCCGCGCCGGACTGCGGCACCAAACCCGTCACGCAACGGTTTTCCCTGATCTCGCAGAGCGACGGCACGTTGCGCTGGGGCTCGGCGATCGATGTGCTCGGACTCCCGATCAAGGACCCGTTCGCGCGCTGCCCGTCGTTCGTCGAGCACCCGTTCCCGGCCGTGCTGCCGGTGACGATCCGCTACAACCCGGCGGACTTCGGGCCTGGGCTCGCGCCGACGCTGCGGGGCCACGAGGTCAACCCGTTCTACGTCGGCCAGCCCCAGGGAAGCGAGAGCGCCGACGTCGAGCTGCGCCTCGTCCCGCTGTTCGTCACGCCGGCCGTCGTCCTCGGCTCGCGCTCGACCCAGGAGCGGATCGACGGGCACGGGAACATGCGCGCCCCCATGGCCTGCCCGCGTGCCGGCGCCTGCAAGGGCACCCTGTCGGTCGCCTACGGCAGCGGAGCGGAGCCCGTCGCGCCGGCCGTGCCGGTGGCCGCCACGGCGGCCCGGACGGCGAAGGTCCGCTATCCGGCGCCGCTGAAGACCGGTCCGCTCGTGAGTTCGCTGACCCTCGGCTCGGCGCGGTTCTCGCTCCGCAAGGGGCAGCACCAACGGATCAAGCTGCGCCTCACCAAACACAGCCGAGCCGACCTCAAGCTGCTCAAGGGCGCCCGCCTGGGGCTCATCGTGAGCCAGAAGCGAGGCAAGGCCAAGCTTGCCTACACGGTCGGTACCGCCCGCACGCGCTGAGATTGGGACACCGCGCCGAGACCGACCTCAAGCCGCACGGACTGCGTGTGCTGCTTGCGGCGGAGGGCTCGGCGGCGTCGCAGATCCTCACGTTCGACGACCGTCTCGCCGCGAGGCGAGCCGGCTCGGCTTCAGTGCGCCGAGCTCGTCAGCCGAAGCGCTCGACCACGCGCCGCGCGTACCACGGCTCCCACGGCTCGCCGGGCGAGGCCTCGCCGTAGAGCCGGTCGCACTCGACGAGCTCGTGCACGAGCTGGCTGCGGACCGGGGCAGCACCCAGCACCTCACCCAGCTCGGAGTGGCGGGTGAGCCACTGCGCGTAAAACGACGCCCAGTCGTCATCGGCTCCGTCGGTGATGCGGTAGACGACGTGATGCACCTCACCGGCCTCGTGCAAGAGGCCGGCCACGCGCTGCGTGCGCTCGTCCACTTCCTCCTCCTTCGCTCGCCTGCCAGCGACCCTACGTGGCCCTGGAGCGTCGCGCCAACCCGAACAATGAGGCCGCTGACGGCGGGCCGGGCGCCTCCGACGCCGTCGTCGCGAGGGATCGGGACGTCACGGCACGACCATCTTCGCGCGGGCGCGTGCATCGTACGATCCCCCTCCCCGCCCCGTAGCGGTTCAGCCGATCGCTGCAGCGGCTACGCCACGGCCCGGTGCGGGACGGGCGCGCCCGTCTCCCACGGCAGGATCTTGCCGAACTGAACGAGCTCGCCGTAGTACTCGGAGTCGACGTCGTCGTTGAGGACGAGGTCCACCGGCCAGGCGGCGGCCTGGGCCGGCGTCTGGGCCTCGGACATGTCGGCGAACCACGGGCGCGACGCGTGGGTGTCGATGAGGCCCGGGCAGAGGGCGGCGATCAGCCGGCCGTGCTCGAGATCGAGGGCGCGACGCTCTGCCGCGATCGCCCTGACGGCGGCGACCTGCGCGACCTTCGAGGGGATGTTGAGCCACGAGCCGAAGCCCTCGGCCTGCGCGCGGCCGGAATGGACGGCGTCCCGCCACTCGCCCACGAGGGCGTCGACGGCGTCGAGCCGCTCGGCGGCGGCGGCGAAGCGCGGTCGGACACGGGCGTCGAGCTTGTCGAGGGTGCCCAGCGCGCTGGCCACGACGATCAGCCGTCCGCCCGGCCGCAGGCGCGGCGCGAACGCCCGCAGCATCCGGGTGGTCGCGAGGTTGCTCGTCTCGAGGACGGCGTCGACCTCGTCGGCCGCGTCGGCGTCCGGGCTCATGCGCGCCGACGCGTTGGAGAAGACGATGTCGACTTCGCCGAGCTCGTCGGCGAGTGCGGCGATCGCGTCGGGGTCTCGGACGTCGAGCACCCGGCCCTCGATTCGCGCGCCGCCGGTGGGTACCGCGGCCGCCGCGCCGGCGACCCGGTCGGCGTCGCGTCCCGTCAGCAGGACGCGGTCAGAGCGGCCGAGGCGGGCGGCGAGCCCTTCTACGAGGGCCAGCCCGAGGCCCTGGTTGGCGCCCGTGATGAGCGCGGTGCGGGAAGCGGTCATGGATGCACCGTAGGCCCGACTGCTCGTGCGCTTTACGAATGTTCCGCACCGGTAGCATGCGATGAACGCATGGCTGATCTGTCTCTCACCGGGCTGCGCGTCCTGCGCGAGGTCGCCGAGCGCGGGTCGTTCACGGCCGCCGCCCGCACGCTCGGCTACACGCAGTCCGCCGTCTCGCGGCAGATGGCCGCGCTCGAGGCGATGGCCGGCGTGGTGATCGTCGAGCGGCGGCACCGGGGCGTGACGCTCACCGCGCCGGGCGCGCGGCTGCTGGTCCGCGCGGCCCGCGTGCTCGACGAACTCGACGCGGCGCAGGCGGAACTGGCCGATCCGTCGGCCGGCTCCGGCCCCGTCCGCCTCGGCGCGTTCCCGGCCGCGCTCGCCGGGATCGTCCCGGCGGCGCTCGCCGAGCTGCCGCGCGAGCTCGTGGTCACCGCGCGCGAGGCGACGACGCCAGCGCTGGTTCGCGCGCTGCGCGCGGGCACCCTCGACGTCGCCGTGGTCGCGCGGACACCGCCGTTCCGGCCGCTGGACGCCGAGGCGCCGGCGCTCGAGCTGACGACCCTCGCCGAGCGCGAGCTGCTCGTCGGCGTCGGCGCCGGCCACCCCCTCGCCGGACGGCGTGCGGTGGAGGTTGCCGACCTCCGGGGACAGGTCTGGGTCGCGAGCCGTTCCGACGCCGGCGAGACACTGCTCGGCGTCTGGCCGGGCCTCACCGAGCGGCCCGAAGTCCGCTTCGTCGTCCGCGACTGGCTCGCGAAGCTGCGCATCGTCGCCGCCGGGCTTGCGATCACCACCGTCGCCCCCACGCTCTCGCGCGAACTGCCCGCCGGCGTCCGCCTGGTGGCGGTGCGGGGTGAACCAGTCGAGAGCCGGCGGATCGTCCTCGCCCGACGCCCGGGACGGCTGCCGCCCGGGACGGCCGCCGTCATCGATGCGCTGCGACGGGCGGCGACGCCGGACCTCGTATGAAGCGCTGATCGGAGGCGGCGCGGCTACTGCTCGGCCTGGAGCAGATCGAGGTAGGCCTCGTAGACGAAGATCCGGCCACGACGGCGCCCCGTGATCTCGCGAAGGATCCCGACGTCCTGCAGTCGCGCGAGCGCCGCGTTGACGGTCGGAACGCTGAGCCCGAGCTGGGCGGCGGTACCCCCGGCCGTCAACACGACACGCCGCCCAGCCAGCTCGTGCACGCGAAGCGCTGAGGCCGCGCCGCGGCCAAGGCCGTGGATCCTTCCCCGGTCGTCATCGACCAGCGCGCGGATGCGCCGGGCGGTGTCGGCGGCCGACCCGGCCACAGCGATCACGCCCTCGAGGAAGAACTCGAGCCATCCTCCCATGCGCCATGTGTTCGTACCCGCTGAAGGCGCTCGTAGTAAGCGTCGCGGTTCTGCTTGAAGTACAGGCGATGAGGAGGCGGCCCACCCGTCCGTTGCCGTCGAGGAAGGGATGGATCGTCTCGAACTGCACGTGCGCGAGCGCGGCCTTGACCAGGATCGGCGTCGGCTCGGGATCGTCGTGAAGGAACTTCTCGAGGTCGCTCATCGCGGCCGGGACGTCCGATGGCGGAGGGGGAACGAACCTCGCATTTCCCGGCCGCGCGCCTCCGAGCCAGTTCTGCGTTCGCCGGAACTCCCCGGGCGCCTTGTCGCCGCCGCGGAAGCCCGCCATCAGGAGCGCCTGAACTTCTTTGAGCAGGCGGTTGCCCAACGGCAGCTCGCCAGACTCGATCCGGGCGATGCCGTGGTTCATCGCGCGGATGTAGTTCGACGTCTCCTCGACGTCATCTAGGGGGACACCCGGCGTCGCCTCGTTCTCGAAGAGCAGCAGGTCCGACAGCGATGACTGCGTCCCCTCGATCTGCGACGAGAGGACCGCCTCCTTGCGGACGTACGAGTACAGGAACTGACCGGGGTCGGGCAGCAGGAGCGTGACTCCGTCAAGGCGTCCCAGCGCCTGATTGGCCTCGTCGAGCAACGCCTGTGACCGAGCGCTGATCGCGAGAGGCGGAACCGGGGCGAGGCGCGCAGGAACGAACGCCGAGTAGCCGTCGGGCCTTGCCGCCACCTCCACGACGTGGCCGGCTCGATTGTGTGCCGGTCGGATCGCTTGACATGCAGCCGTCCGGCTGCCTAAATATGCAGCCGAGTGGCTGCCTTTCAAGAGATCGATGATGTGTTCAGGGCGCTGGCCGACCCAAGCCGGCGCCAGCTGCTCGACAGCCTGAACCGCCGCAACGGCCAGACGCTGCGCGAGCTGTGCTCGGGACTGCAGATGGCCCGCCAGTCGGTCAGCAAGCATCTCGCGATCCTCGAGGTGGCCAACCTCGTGACGACCGTCCGCCGCGGCCGGGAGAAGCTGCATTACCTCAACGCGGCGCCCATCAACGCGATCGGCGAGCGCTGGATCACCAGCTACGACCGCGGGCGCGTCGAGGCGCTCGCCGACCTCAAACGCGCACTGGAGGAAGGACCGATGGACAATCCCTCGTTCGTCTACACGACGTACATCAGGACCACGCCGGAGCAGCTGTGGCAGGCGCTCACCGATCCGGCGTTCACCCGCCGCTACTGGAACGCCAGCTTCGAGACCGACTGGAAGCCCGGCTCCAGGATGACGTGGGACCTCGGCGGCGTCGTCGTCGCCGATCCGGAGCAGGTCGTGCTCGAGTCCGAGCCGTACCGCCGGCTCTCGTTCACCTGGCACACGTTCTCACCGGAGCTCAGCGCTTCGCACGGGTTCAGCGACGAGGTGAGCGCGCGGATCGCCGCCGAGGGACGCTCGAAGGCGACGTTCGAGATCGAGCCCGTCGGCGACGCCGTGAAGCTGACGGTCACCCACGACGAGCTGGACCCCGACGGCCTCATCAAGTCGATGATCGGCAACGGCTGGCCACTCGTGCTCTCCCGGCTCAAGTCGCTGCTGGAGACGGGCGAGAGCCTGCCGCCCACCGACGAGCCGCCGCTGTCCGTCCGCCTCGGACTGACGCCATGACGGCGCTCACATCGACCGGTCGCAGGACCGCCCTGGTCGTGACCCTCGGGCTCTCCGGAGTGGCCTGGATCGTCGCGTTGCGCGAGATGGACGGCATGGACATGGGCTATGCGACCGAGCTCGGCTCGGCCGCGTCGTTCGCCGGCGTGTGGATCGCGATGATGGCGGCGATGATGCTGCCGGGCGCGGCACCGACGGCGGTGCGCGTCGCCCGCAGCGACGGCCGCGTGACGCCGTTCCTCGGGAGCTACCTCGCCGTCTGGGCCGCCGTCGGCGTCGCCGTCTACGTCGTCTACCACCCGCACGGCGCGCTCGCCGCCGGCGCCGTCACGGTCGCTGCCGGGCTCTACGAGCTGACGCCGCTCAAGCGCCGGTGCCGCGAGCGCTGCCGCGAGGACCGGTCGGGGCTGGAATTCGGCGTGCACTGCGTCGGCGCGAGCATCGGCCTGATGGCCGTGTTCGTCGCGCTCGGCGTCATGAGCGCCGCGTGGATGGCCGTCGTCGCGGTGCTCGTCGCCGCCCAGAAGCTACTGCCGCCGAGAGCCTCGATCGACGTGCCGCTGGCGCTCGCGATCGTCGTGCTCGGCCTGATCGTCGCAATCTAGAAAGGACATACCGATGACGCACATGACCGGAACGCGCGAGGAATGGCTCGAGGCGCGGCTGCGCCTGCTCGAGGCCGAGAAGGAGCTGACCCGGCGCAGCGACGAGCTCGCCCGGCAGCGGCAGGAGCTGCCCTGGGTCCGGGTCGAGAAGGACTACCGCTTCGAGACGGACGCGGGCACCGCGTCGCTCGCCGACCTCTTCGGGGGCCGCTCGCAGCTGATGATCTACCACTTCATGCTCGGACCCGACTACACCGCCGGCTGCCTATCCTGCTCGGCCATCGCGGATGGCTTCAACGGGTCCGTCGTGCACCTCGAGCACCACGACGTCGCGATGATGGCCGCCTCGCGGGCACCGATCGCTGCCATCCAGGACTACAAGAGCCGGATGGGCTGGACCTTCCCGTGGGCGTCCTCGGCCGGCAGCGACTTCAACTTCGACTTCGGCACGTCGCTCACCGAGGACCAGCAGCGCGAGGGCGACGGCTCGTACAACTTCCGGCCGCTCACGCCGGCCGTGGAGTTCCCCGACGAGGGTCCCGTGGTGGAGATGGCGGCCATGTGCGGCGTCGACGTGGCGGCGTTCATGCGCGAGCGGCCGGCGATGAGCGCGTTCGCGCTCGAGGACGGCGTCGTCTACCACACCTACTCGACCTACGCGCGTGGCCTGGACGGCCTGTGGGGCATGTACCAGTGGCTCGACCGGGCGCCGAAAGGGCGCAACGAGACGGGCATCTGGTGGCGCCGCCATGACGAGTACGACGCGGCCTGAGCCAGTCCCGGGTCAGATCCAGCGGTTCTGTAACGAGCGATCGGGACGCCGGATCGGGGCGGCGAGCCGGCTCGGCTTCGACTAGGTCGGGTCGCTCGCGGCATTCGGAGTGAGCGCCCCCGGCGTCGCGCGCTCGACCGCCTCCCACCCTGAGTCGCGCCGGCGTTCGGCCTCCTCCGCTGCGGCGCCCCCGCGGAGGCCGAACAGCCGCTTGGCCAGCAGCAGGTAGACGACCACGGCGAGGTTGAGGATGAGCGTGATGATCTTCAGGGGCGAGAGCGTCTGCGTGAGCTCATAGATCTCCAGGGGCAACAGCCCCGCCGTGGCGATGAACGTCAGGTACTCGGCCCAGCGCCTGAGCAGCCACAGGCCGACCGCCTCCGCGCCTTCCAGGAGCGCATAGGCGGCGACGACCAGGCCGACCTTCGTCAGCGTTCCCGACTGGATCGAGAACAGGCGGCGCAGGTCGTGCACGAACCCGTGGCCGGTGTCGCGAGCCGGACCGGCGAGGCCGCCCTGCAGGTCGGACAGCACGCGGTAGAACGGACCGCGCAGAGACTGCTGCTGTGCGGCGAAGATGAATATCCCCACGGCGATGACGCCGAGCACGAGGAAGTGCAGCGCGCGGTCGGCGGCGATGACGCGCAGCACCACCTTGTCGCGCAGCGCACGCCCGCGCAGCGGCAGCTCGATGTCGCCGTGCTCCGGGGGATGGTCGCGCTCGGGATGCTCGGGCGGCGCCAGCGGTAGCCACGAGTCGCAGCGCAGGCAGCGGTACCAGCGCAGGCCGTCCGGCGTCTCGCGCGCGAACGCCGCGTCCTGCTCGCGCACGTGGGCCGCGTCGGTGCCGACGAGCTCGTGTCCGGCGATCCCGCACGAGAGCAGCTCGTATTGGAAGCGGGGCCGGAAGCGCCGCGGCTTCGTGGTGCCGGGAAGCGACGTCGGAGCTGCATCGGTCATAGGTGGAGAGTCTCCACGTGCGAGCGCGTCCACGCGTCCAGCGCGCTGGCGCCGCACCACACCGCCGGTCCGCGGTCGGTGAGGCGTGACGTTCGCGAACCCGGGGCGCAACGGACGACTCGCAGGGGAAACCAACCTCAGCTGCCACGCCGCGTTGCTCAGTCCTCGAGGCGGAAGCCGATCTTCACCGTGGCCTGGTAGTGGGCGACGCGGCCGTCCTCGATCTGGCCGCGTACCGCCGTGAGCTCGAACCAGTCGAGTCCGCGCAGGCTCTCGGCCGCCTTGGTTACGGCTCGGTCGATCGCCTGGGTGACTCCCTCGGGCGATGACCCGGTGATCTCGACCGACTTGTAGACGTGATCGCTCATCGCTGGAGTATCCCGTGGGCCGGGCAGCGCGCAATCATCACCCGATGGCCGAACCCACCACCCCGCGGGAGGCGGTCGCCGCGATGCGCGTGACCGCGCCGAGCGAGCGCAACGACAAGCTGGCCGGCCTGCTGCGCGCGGTCAACGCGGACGAGCAGCTCAAGGCGCGCTGGTACATGCAGCAGGTCACCGCGGAGCGGCTCGGCATGAGCGATCACTCCTGGGTGCACCTGCGGATCGTGCTGAACATCGGGCTGCGCATCTTCCGTATCCTGCACGCGAGCGGGCTCGGATCAGCGGTTGAGCGCAATCACGGGCTCGGCGCCGACGACGCCGAGGTGGTCGTCGCCGGCGCGTGCCTGATGCACGACCTCGGCATGTCGATCCATCGCGTCGACCACGAGGCGTTCAGCCTGTTCCTCGCCGCCGACCGGCTGTCCGACCTGCTCGCACCGATCTACGAGGAGCCCGAGCGGACCGTCGTAGGGTCCGAGATTCTCCACGCGATCATCGCGCATCGCACCGGGGGCGCGCCGCTGACGCTCGAGGCCGGCGTGGTCCGCGTCGCCGACGCGCTCGACATGGAGCACGGCCGCGCCCGGGTCGCCCTGGAGACCCACCTGCCCAACATCCACTCGCTCTCGGCCGCCGCGATCGACGACGTGAGGATCATGCAGGGGAAGGAGCGCACGATCCGCGTGGAGGTCGACATGAACAACTCGGCCGGCGTGTTCCAGCTCGACGAGCTGCTCGCGCGCAAGCTGCGCGGCTCAGGACTCGAGGAGCACATCGAGGTGATCGCGCGCATCGAGGCCGAGCACGAGAAGCGGCTGCTGACCATCTACCGCATCTAGAGGAGCGGTGCAGCACCTTACGCCCCGGTGTTACACTGAGGGCGTGCCGACCACCCGTCCGCGCCTGACCCTGACGGAGACCGACGAGCTCGCCGATGCGCTCGACGTCGCGGCCACGCGCTGGCCGGAGATCCACTCGAGGCGCGAGCTCCTCCTGCGGCTGGTGGAGGAGGGCCGTGACGCGATTGCCCGGGAGCAGGCTGACGAGGTCACCCGGCGGCGGGAAGCGATCCTGCGGACCAGCGGATCGCTGACCGGTGTCTTCGAGCCCGGCTACCTGGAGCGACTGCGCGAAGACTGGCCCACGTGATCGTCCTCGACGCCAGCGTGCTCATCGCCCACCTCGACGAGGGCGACGCGCAGCACGAGCGGGCGGTCGAGCGCCTGCTCGCCGTCGCCGGCGAGCCGTTCGCCTGCAGCCCGATCACGCGCGCCGAGGTGCTCGTCGGGCCAGCCCGGGCGAAGCGGATCGATGTCGCCGCGACCGCTCTGGCCACCCTGGGAGTCGACGATGTGGCGCTCGGTTCCGACGCGCCCGTTCGCCTTGCGAACCTCCGCGCCGAGACCGGCCTCAAGCTCCCCGACTGCTGCGTCATCCTCGCCGCGCAGGACGCCGCGGCCTCCCAAGTCTTGACGTTCGGCGCACGGCTGGCTCGGGAGGCGAGCCGGCTCGGCATCGGCTGAGCGCCCGCCTGAGGACGTATCTCCGCCTTCACTGAAACCAGCGCGGGCTCCCGTGCGCCGGGTCGAGCCGCACCGGGTGGCGCTCCTCGCCCCAGAACGGGCGCGCCGGGCCGAGAATCTCGAAGGGGAGTCCCAGCGCACGCAGCCGCGCGACCATCCGCGGTGACGCGGTGCCTGCCAGCACTGCCAGATCGCGGGCCCGGAGCGTCACCCAGGCGCGGGCGAAGAGGGCGCCCCACACGCCGTGGGCGGCGTCGCCGCGGCGCGCCGGCTCGATCACCAGGCGCCCGGCCTCAGCGACCTCGCCCACCGGCTCGACCTCGAGCCCGAACGCGGTCTCGACCGGCAGGTGGCGGCCGGCGGCGGGAAGCACGAGGCGCAGCGTCCCGACCAGTGCCTCGCCATCCCACGCGTTGATCTGCAGCGCGTCGGCGTCGTGGTCGTCGCGCTCGAGGCCGTCGGGCAGCTCGTCCGCCCGCGCCCACCCGTCGGCGATGACCTGCCGGTAGCGCAGCGCGTACCCCGCCTCGTGCTCCGAGGGCGTCTCCGCGACCGCGACGCGCAGTGAAGGGGCGGCCGCCAGCAGCCGCTCCGAGAGGCGGTCGAGGGCCTGCAGGCCGGTGCCGGCCGCTTCGTCAGCCGGGCCGGCCGCCGGCAGATCCGGCTGGTCGTCCTGGAGGCCCATCAGCGGGCGATCGAGATGCCACCTGCGACGTAGCGCGTCGAGCGCGGGATCGTCGGCTCGGTGCGGACGGCCGGCCCGCTGGCGTCGAGCCGCTGCAGCTGGCCGACACGGCCGAGTTGGTGATGGCGCCCGCGCACCACGAACGGCCGCGCCGAGCGCTGCGTGAGCTCGCCGACGATCTGCGTGACCGCGTGGTCGGGCGCGATCACGGTCTGGATGTTGCGCAGCTCGGCGTCGTAGCGGGCGACGAGCCGCCCGGTGGCGAACGTGTCCGGCTGGTCGGGCTGCGCGCCGCCCGCGCGCGCGAAGAAGATCCGCAGGCGGCCCCGGCCGGTGCCGAAGAACAGGTTCGGGAGGACGTCGATCGTGCCGACCCGGACCTCCGTGTGCCAGCGCAGCCGAGCGGTGGCCGCGCCGCGCCGTGCTGGATCCGTGAAGAGGTCGCGAGCGCTCAGCCCGGCGACCTGGGTGAGCCAGCCGAAGCCCGTGAGGGTCACGCCGTCCTGGAGGATCGTGCCGATGACGCCGATCGACTCGCGCGCCTCGGGCGCGACCCCGACGACAGGAGATGCCGCGCGGGCGGCGCCGGGAGTGGCCAGCGCCGCTCCGGCGCCGACGATGAGCTGACGGCGACTGAGCGCCATGGCCGATTCTGCGCGCTCGGCGATCCGTGGGTCAACGCCGCCGCCCTGTTCGATCGGGTGGTGTGAACCTCACCGCACCGGCCGGAGGAAGGCCACGGCGTAGTCGATCCACTGCTGCTCGTGTGCGGCCCAGAACGTGCCCGTGTGGCCGCCCGGATAGACCGCGTACGCGTGATGGACGCCGGCCTCGAGGAGCTCGCGATGGAGCGCCTGATTCTCGGCCAGGAACCGCTTGTCCTCGTCGCCGACGAAGAAGCCGAGACGCGTCGGGAACCGCCGGTAGACGGATCTCGCGGATGCGACGTACGTGTGGACGCTCGCCGCCTTGTCCTCCTCCGGGCCGCCGACGTCGAGGGCCGCGTTGCCCGCCGGGTTGGTCGGATGGAAGTAGCCACTCCAGGACTCGATCACCGAGAACACGGCGGGGTGGCGCACGCCGATGATGCTCGCTCCGTAGCCGCCCGCGGAGACGCCGATGATCGCCCGACCGCGGCGCGATGCGATGGTGCGGTAGGTGCGGTCCACGTGCCCGACGACGTCCCGGAAGACGAGCGTCTCCCACTCGCGGCCGGGACCCCAGTCGTGCCACTCCGGGTCGGTGTCGCCCTTCCTGGCACCCTGCGGCGCCACGACGATCGCCGGACGGCCGGCCTGCTCCGCATCGCGGCCCCACGACGCGATGCCCATGCGCCGGTACGAGGAAGCTCGTCCGGGCAGGCCGTGCAGGGCGTAGATCACCGGATAGCGCTTCGTGCTCGACGCGTAGCCGGCCGGCAGGTACACGGCGTAGTGCTCGACGCCGTCAATGGCGGCGGAGTGGAAGGCCGCGTCGCGCACGCTGCCGCGGGCGCTCGCTCCCGCCGGCGCGCCGCAGCCGGTCAGGACGCCGGCCACCGCGAGGGCGATCCGGGCCACGCCGGACCGGAGGGACCACGAGGGCGCCGAGATCGGCTTCATGACCGCTGGATTCCCCGGCCCAAGGAGTGGCTCATGAGATCGCCTGAACCCCTCGGCTAGCGGCGCACCTCCAGCGGGAGCGGCGACGTCGGTTTGAGCTCTTCCAGGCGCAGCAGCGTCGTCACCCGCGACGCCCCGCCCCTCGTGGACAGCCGGACGAGCACGCGCTGGAGCTCGCTCACCTCGCGTGCGACGACCAGCAGCATGGCGTCCGTCGCCCCCGTCACCCAGTCCGCGGAGATCACCTCCGGCATCGCGCGGACGGCCTCGGCGAAGCGGCGGTGGGCCGTATCGTCGTGGCGGGCGAGCGCGATCTCGACGTAGACCTGCAACGGGAACCCCGCGGCGGTCGAGTCGAGCCGCGCGGCGATCGAGCGGACGATGCCGGACTCCTTGAGGCGACGCACGCGGTTGAGGGTCGCCGCGGGCGAGAGGCCGACGGTCTTGGCCAGATCGACGTTCGAGCGGTCCGCATCGACCTGGAGCTCCTGCAGGATGTGGAGGTCAACGGAATCGAGTGAAATGGGCATCTCACCGAACATCGTTTCGTCTTGAGGCCAATCCGTCAACATGTCGCTGGTTTATCGGCGTGAACGCCTCACGATGCCCTTGTGCTGTTCAATCGCAGACGAGCCCTTCTCGCGCTAGCTGCCGCCGGTGCGCTGTGGGGTCTGACCGTGCCGCTCTCCAAGCTCTCGCTCGAATGGCTGGGCGCGGGCTGGCTGACGGTCGCGCGCTTCGGGCTGGCCGCGCCGCTGCTCGCCGTCGCCGCCCGGCGCGGGCTCCGCGGCGCACTGGCGCCGGGCGTCGTGGCCGCGGGCGCGATGGGCTACGGCGGCGTGGTCCTGCTCCAGAACGCGGGCATCGCCCACACCAGCGTCTCGCACGCCGCGCTGATCGTCGGCGCCGTCCCCGCGCTCGTCGCCGTCCTCACGGCGGCCGCCCGCAGCGGCGCGAGCGGCCCGGCCGCCTGGACCGGCTACGGCGTCGCGCTGGCCGGCGTCGCGCTCGTGGCGGGCGGTGGTGGAAGCGGCACATCGCTCGCGGGCGACGGGCTGGTCCTCGGTTCCGTGCTCCTCTCCGCAGCCTTCATCGTCGTCCAGCCGCGCCTGCTGGCGGGACGCGACCCGATGGGCGTCACCGCGGTCCAGCTCGGCGCCGGCGCGCTGGCCGCCCTGCCCGCCGCCATCTTCGGCGAGGGCGCGCCGCCCGTGCCGCAGGGCGTGGGGCCGGTTGCCGCCGTCGTCGTACTCGCGCTCGCCGGGACCCTGCTGCCCTTCGCGCTGTTCGCCTACGGCCAGGCCCACGTCCCGGCGGAGCTCGCGGGCGCGTTCGTGAACCTCGAGCCGCTGATCGGGGCGGTGACCGGCGCCGTCGCCTTCCACGACGCGTTCGGCCCCGTCCAAGGCCTCGGCGCCGGGGCCGTCGTCGCGGGCATCGCGCTCTCCACGCTGCCGCGCCCCAGCGGCGCGCTTCAGCCGGCCAGCTCGCCGAGCGCCTCGAGCAGGGCGTCGACCTCCGCGTGCGTGTTGTAGTGCAGGAAGCTGATCCGTACGCCTCCCTCCTCGTCGAGCCCGACGCCGCGAATGGCCCCGGGCGCGTAGAAGTCACCGTGCCAGGTGAAGAAGCCGCGGGCGCCGAGCGCGTCGGCGGTGGCTTCCGGGTTGGCGCCCGCGATCCGCACGAGGAAGGTCGGCGTCCGCTCCGCGACCCGGTCGCGATCCGTGTTGCCGTAGACCGCCACGCCCGCGATGGCGGCCGCGCCGTCGAGAAATCGGAGCGTGAGCGCGCGCTCGTGCTCCCCGACGGCCGCGAACGCCGCCGTGATCCGCTCACGGCGGCCGCCGCCGGGGCCGCCCAGATCGGCGATGTAGTCGATGGCGGCGACCGCTCCGGCCAGCGCCTCGTGGTTGAGGGTCCCCGTCTCGAACCGATGGCCGGCCGGCGCCTGCGCGGCGGGGCGGACGCGCTCGGCGGGCCAGCGTTCGGCCAGCTCGCGCCGGATGGCGGCGATCCCGAGGTGCGGGCCGAAGAACTTGTAGGGCGAGCAGAGCAGGACGTCGAGCTCGAGCTCATGGAAGCGCAGAGCGCGGTGCGGGGCGGCGTGGACGCCATCGGCCCAGGCGAGCGCGCCGTGGGCGTGGGCCAGCTCCACGATCCGGCGGGCGTCCGGCACCGTCCCGATCGCGTTGGAGGCCAGCGTGAAGGCGACGACTCGCGTGCGGTCGCCGATCGCGTCCTCGAGCTCGTCCATCCGCAGCGACCCGTCCTCGGCGCGCATGCCGATCATGCGCACCCGCAGGTCGCGATCCTCGGCGAGCAGCAGCCACGGGCTGACGTTGCCCTCGTGGTCGAGCTGCGTGACGATCACCTCGTCCCCCGGCTCGAGCGTCCGGCCGACCGCACGGGTGAGCAGGAAGTTCAGCGTCGTCATGTTCGCTCCGAACGCGATCTCGGACGGATCCGCACCGAGCAGATCGGCGGCCGCCGCGTGCGCGTCGACGAGCAGCGCATCGGTCTCGCGCGAGGTGACGAAGGCACCGCCCTCGTTGGCGTTGGAGTGGCGCATGTAGCCGCCGATCGCGTCGATGACGCTGTCGGGCACCTGCGAGCCGCCGGCGCCGTCGAAGAAGCACGCCGTGCGGCTCCCGACCTCGCGACGGAGGGCGGAGAACCGCGCGCGGGCGCGGTCGACGTCGAGTGCCGGCACGGACGAGAGGGTCATAGGTTCTCCGGGGAGTCGGTCACGGCCGCACACGCGTCGACGGCCGCGGCGTAGAGGACGGTCAGCCCGAGCGCGACCTGTACGACCGCGGCGTCGGGCGGCAGGAACTCAGGGTGATGCAATGGGCGCGTCGTGAAGCCGGGTGCGCCGGCGAGGCCGACGTAGGCCATCGCGAGCGGCGCCACGCTGCCCAGGAACGCGAAGTCGTCGGCCCCGGCGGAGCGGAACCCCGGTCCGGCCTCCAGGCCTGCGGCCGCGGTCAGCGGCCCCGCCGCCGCAACGATCCGCTCGTCGTTGTCGAGCACGGGCTCGCCGACGGTGAACTCGAAGTCGGCGCGACAGCCGTGCGCGGCCGCGACCGGCTCGGCGATCGCCTGCAGCGCCGCCCGCAGCGGGGCGCGATCCGCCTCGACCAGCGTCCTCAGCGTGCCGGACGCGTGCGCCTCCAGCGGAACGATGCTCGGGCCTTGGCCGGCATGCAGCTCGCCGATCCCGAGCACGACCGGATGCAGCGGGTCCGCCCGCCGCGGGAGCCGCGCGTGCAGGGTGGTGACGATGTCGGCGAGCGCGAGGACCGGGTCGTCCGTGCGGTGCGGGTACGCGACGTGACCGCCACTGCCGGACACGCGCAGCCGGAAGTTGTCGCATGCCGCGTTGACCGCACCCGGCGACGCGGCGAGCGTGCCCCACGGGACGTCCGGGTGCACGTGACAGCCGACAGCGGCGCGCGCCCCGTCGACGGCGCCGTCGCGGACGAGCAGGTCGGCGCCGGAGGGATAGGCCTCCTCGCTGGGCTGGAAGACCGCCCACAGCGGCACGGGCAGCGGCTCGTCGCGGGCCGCTTCCACGAGCGCGACGAGCGCGGCCATGTGCACGTCGTGGCCGCACGCGTGCATCGCCGGCGTGTCCCCACCGTCGCGCGTCGCCGTGCGCTCGGCGATCGGCAGCGCGTCGAGCTCGGCCCGGGCGACCACCCCGCGCGCTCCAGGGCCGACCCGGTACAGCAACCCTGTGCCGCCGAAGCGCGCGTCGGGCGGCCCGAGGCGCGCCTCGACCAGGCGGGACGTCTCATGCTCGGCGTGCGCGAGCTCGGGACGGTCATGGAGGCGGCGGCGCAGCGCTTCGGCCTCCGGCGCGGCGGCGCGCAGGCGACCCGCGAGCGCCCGCACCAGCTCGTCAGTAGACCGCGGCATACCGAGCACAGCGCTCTTCCGGGCCGGCGTCGCCGAGGTCCGCGAGCTCGCCGCGCTTGACGAGCAGGAAGCTCTCGAGCAGCAGCGGGGGCAGCGCCGCGGCGATGACCTCGTCGCGCTCGAGGGCGTCGAGCGCCTCCTCCAGCGACCTCGGCAATGCGGCCGCCGGCGGCAGCGGCTCGCTCCGGCGGGCGCACCGGATGCCGTCGAGGCCGGCGGTGAGGAGCGCCCCAAGGGCGAGGTACGGCGACGCTGTCGCATCCGCCCCGCGGTACTCGAGGCGCAGCGAGCCGGGGGCATCCTCGTCGCGCACACGAGACGGGATGCGCAGGAGTGCCTCGCGGTCCGGTCCTCCGAGGGCGACCGCACCGGCGCTCCAGCGGCCGGGCGCCAAGCGCAGCGCGGAGACCGCGGAGGAGGCGCTCAGCGCGCTGACGGCACGAGCGTGATGGAGAACGCCCGCCGCGAAGGCGGCCCCGACCTCGCTCAGCTCGAGCGGCCGCGCCGGATCGTGGAAGCGGCCGGCGCCGGAGTCGTCCCACAGGCTGACGTGGATGTGTACGCCGCTCGCCTTGCCGTCGGGTGTCGCGAGCGGGGCGAAGCTGGCCGCCGAGCCGTGGCGCCGGGCGACGTCGCGCACGACCTCCCGCAGGGCGACCGCCCGGTCGGCAGCCACGACCGCGGGCGCCGGGGCGCACGGCGCCTCGAACTGGACCGGCCCGGACTCCGGAAGCATCAGCTCGGGCTCGAGCCCCCCGGCGCGCAGGGCCTCGAAGATCCGGCTCGGAAGCGGCTCCAGCGCGCGGAGCGCCCGCAGGGAGAACGCCGGTCCGCGGGCGGCGACCGGGCCGAGGCGGAACTCGTGCTCGAAGGCGACATGCGCGACGGCGCCGGTCTCCGCGAGCAGCTCGGCCACGGTCGCCTGCAGGAACGCGCGCGGGCATGCCTCCCATGGGGACCCGTCGGGCCGGTAGGCGCCGCAGAGCATGAAGTCCAGCGGCGGCTCGTCCCCCGCAGGAACTCGCACCCGGCTGTCCGGGTCGGGCCGGAGGCGAAGATCGCCGAGCGACCCGAAGGGGTTCGGTGTCACCAGCCTGTCGAACGGCGTCATCACCTGGTTGGCGGGGACCCAGCCGACGCCTGACGCGACCCGGCGCTCGAGGTCTCCCACGGCGACGAACCGGCCGCGGACCATCCCACCGAGGTCGCAGTAGAGGAACCCGACGAGCTCGGCGTCCTGCGTCACGCCGCGGCCTCGGGGACCGCGTCCTCGCTGCCGTTGTCCCACAGCCCGATCGACACGCCGGCATCGGTCAGCCGCCGCTCGGCGGCGGCGAGACACTCCGACGGAACGGTGAGCAGCACGCCCCCTGCGTTCTGGCCCGGCCGCTCGAGCGCGCGCAGCAGACGCGGCAGCGGCTGCACATGGACGCCCCTCGATCCCAGCTCCGGATAGGTATCGGCGACGACGACCGCGGCGCCGCACCGACCCGTGATCGTCCCGAGCAGCCCGACGAAGTGACCCACGTCCCAGTCCGGAGCGAGGTCGGCATCCGCGCCGGAGTCGAGGAAGCGCACGAGCTCGGCGGCCGGCGCATGCGACGGCCACAGGAAGCGGGTGCCGACGTTCGCGACGAGCGACGCCTCCTCCCCAGCCTCGGCGGCGATCGCGAACAGCGCCGTCAGCGTGCTCTCGGCCATCGGCCCGGGTACGGGCAGCACCGCCAGCCGCCCGGATGACAGCTCGTGCACCGCTCGCGCGACGCCCGCGACGGAGGTTCCCGCCTCGCGCTCGCCGGCGCCGGGCAGGCGCAGGCGGTAGTCGCGCCGGGGCGGCGAGCCGGCCGGGCGGTCCTCGTCGCGCGGCGCGTCCGAGACGAGCGTGCCGGCCGCGAGCGCGACCGCGTCCTGGTCGAGCTCGGGCTGACCGACCCGGTCCGGAGCCAGCCGCAGCATCAGGGTCCCCCAGAAGGCGCCGCACAGCTCGTCCTTCTGGGGCAGCTCGGCCGCATGCAGCTCGAGCAGGCGGCGGGCGCCCGGCAGCAGGTCCGCGACGAGCTTCATGCCGGCACCCGCGCACCGCCGGCGTTCGCCACGCCGCCCTCATCGGCCGCGTCGGGCACCGCGCCGCGAGCGAGCAGGATCCCCATCCGACGCGCCTGGGTCGGACGCAGCAGCGCGAGCGCGGCACCGAGCGCCGTCCAGGCGATCGCGATGTAGGGGAAGACGTTGTAGGGCGCGGCTGGCACGGGCGAGAACTGCTTGTACAGGACGAAGAGCAGGTACGCGGTGGCCAGCACGGGGATGATCATCTCCCAGCGCGGTGCTCGGGCCTCGCCCTGGAAGAAGAGGAAGCGCAGGGCGCCGAGGCTCGCGATGGCGTAGACGAGCAGCAGCGCCAGGACGCCCATCGTCGCGACGTAGAAGTAGACGTCGACCGCCGACTTCGTCCAGGTCAGGAACACGATCACGAGCATGACGACGGCGACCGACACGACGGCGCTCATCGCGTTGGCGGGCGAGCCGTTGCGCGGCGACGCGACCCCGAGCGCGCGCGGGCCCCATCCGTCGCGGCAGAAGGCGAACACGAGCCGGCTGGCACCGGCCGCGGAGCCGAGGGCGCTCGCGAAGGCGCTGGCCGTCGCTCCCAGGCCGAGCAGCGTCGCCATCCATGAGCCCATGTAGCTCGTGGCGAGGTCGTTGAGCGGAGCGCTCGAGCTCGCGAACTGCTTCGCGCCGGCGGCGTTGGCGCCGAAGCCGATCGTCTCGGCGAACATCGTGACGATGTAGAGCACGCCCGTGATGCCGACCGCGAAGAGCAGCGCGCGCGGGATGTTGCGGCGCGGGTCGCCCGTCTCCTCGCCGAGCGTCGCCGTCGCCTCGAAGCCGGCCCAGGAGAGGAAGCCGAACACGCTGGCGGCCATGATCGCGCTGAACGTGATGCCGTGGTCGGGCACGAACGTCGACAGCGTGAACGATTGCCCGTGCGGCGCCGAGCCGCCGATGATGCGCACGAGGATCACGACCACGAGGACCACGATCAGCGTCACGGACGCGCCCTCGAGCGTGAGCAGCGAGCGGGCGGCGATCCGGATCTCGCGCGTGCCGAGCAGCCACACGAGCAGCGCGGTCAGCAGGCCGATCGGCAGCCACGGGATGTGACCGGAGATGCCGGCGGAATGCAGGAAGGCCACCGCGAAGAGTCCCGTCGCGGCGAATGTCGCCACCGTCGAGACGAAGTAGTAGCCCATCAGCGCCCAGCCGCCGACGAACCCCGCGCGCGGGCCGAGCGTCATGCCGGCCAGCGCGTAGACGGAACCCGCATGGTTGAAGTACCGCGTGAGCCGCACGAAGCCGTAGGCGACGAGCGCGATCCCGACGAAGGCGAGCAGGAACGCGAGCGGGACCTTGCTCCCGATCAGCCCCGCCGGCGCCGTGCCGTTCAGGGCCATCGCGAGCGTCGGCGCCATGATGCCGATCGACATCGCCAGGGCTTCCCAGAGCTTCAACTCGCGACGGAGCGAACCGGCCGGCATGACGTCCCCCTCAAGGATAGGGCTCAGCTTGAGCCCTTTTACGCCGGGGACCGTAGCGCCGCCACCGTGACGGCGTCAAGCCCGCAGCTCGTCAGAATCCGAGCAGCATGGCGAGCCCCCGACTGAACCCCAGCTCGCACGAGGCGGTGGCGGACGCGATCCGCCGCTGGATCGCGCTGGGCAGCTACGCGCCCGGCGAGCGGCTGCCGAGCGAGCGCGAGCTTGCCGAGCAGTTCGCCGTCGGCCGCATGACCGTGCGCCGAGCGGTCGGCGAGCTCGCCGCCGAGGGGCTCGTCGCCACGACGCGCGGCCGCACCGGCGGCACCACCGTGCGACCGCCGACGTCGGTCGTGCGCGACGCCACGTTGGAGGAGCTGCTGACCGCGGTCCGCGACTCGTTCGAGTTCCGGCTCGCGATCGAGCCGGCCGCGGCAGCGCTCGCCGCGGAGCGGCGCGGCGGCGGGGACGCGGACGAGCTGCGCGAGCTGATCGCCCGCCGGCCTGAGAGCTTCGGCGACTACCGCGCGCTGGACTCGCGGTTCCATCTCGCCGTCGCGCGGGCCGCGCGCAACCCGCTGCTGCTCGATGCCGTGACGAGCTCGCGCACCCACTTCTTCGGCTGGGCGGACGTCATCCGCCGCCACACGCCGTGGAGCGATCTCGACGCGGCGGAGCAGGACTTCGGCGCGCACCACCGCGCCGTCGCCGAGGCCGTCGCGAGCGGTCAGGCCACCGAGGCACGCGACCTCATGACGGAGCACCTGCTGGCCGGCGAGGAGCAGTACGTGGAGCTCGTGCGGACGCATGGCGCGCCTGCGCAACCGCGGCGCTGACGGATGCTCACAGGTGGCGTACCAGCGCTCTCGTGGTACCTTCGCGCTCGCTGAACAGACGGGATCTTCGTTCGGAGGGAGTGAAGAGAGCGTTGCCGCGTGACCGCGTCACGGTGGTGGGAGAGCGGGTGCGTCATCTGCGCCGCCAGGCGGGCAAGAGCCTGCGCGCGCAGGCCGATGACCTCGGCGTCTCGCCGTCGTCGCTGTCGATGCTCGAGAACGGCCGCGGGGGGATCTCGCTGGCGCGGCTGCAGCTTGTCGCGCGGCACTTCGGCCTGCCGGTGACCGACCTGCTTGCCGAGCCCGCTGCGGCGCCGAACGGGGCGGGCGAGCCGGAGGTGTTCCGCGCCGGCGCGCTGCCGCCGGGCGTGCCGCGCGGAGAGGGAACCCGCTACCAGCTGCTCGGCGCGCCGTCGGGTCACGACCTGCAGCCCTACCTGCTGTCATTCGAGCCCGGCGGCGGCTACGAGACGGACGCCATCGCGCACACGGGCGAGGAGTTCGCCTACGTGCTCGTCGGCCGGGTCGAGCTGCTCCAGGACGGCGCGGCACTCGACCTTGGCACGGGCGACGCGGTGCGCTTCCGCACCGACGTCGCCCATGCGTTCCGCAACCCGTCGGAGACCTCCGTGGCGATCGTGGTCGGCGCGGCCACGCCGCCGTGGTGACCCGCCTCAACCCATACCGATCCGAGGAGCAGCGATGGCGCACGAGCACGTCATAGATCCAGAGCGCATCCATCACGCGTGGGACGCGTCGCTCGAGCCGACCTTGCGGATCGAGCCCGGCGACACGGTCCACTTCGACATCAAGAAGGCGGGCCACGGGCAGGTCGAGAACGGCTGGCCCTACGAGCGGGCCGCGTTTGACTTCGACACGCTGTACAACCTGCTCGGGCCCGTGTTCGTGGAAGGCGCCCGTCCCGGCGACGCGCTCGAGGTCGAGATCCTCGAGCTCCGGCCCGGGAGCTGGGGCTGGTGCAGCGTGCTGCCGGAGCTCGGGCTGCTGCCCGAGGACTTCCCCGAGCCCTACCTGCGCTACTTCGACCTGACCCAGGGCGACACGACCGAGCTCGTGCCGGGCGTGCGGATCCCGGTCGAGCCGTTCCTCGGGACGATGGGAACGCTGCCCGACGACATCGAGCACGCGACGCCGTTCCCGCCCCACAAGGGCGGCGGCAACGTCGACACCCGTCATCTCAAGCGCGGCACCACGCTCGTGCTGCCGGTGTTCCGCGAGGGGGCGCTGTTCTCGTGCGGGGACCCGCACGCGGCCCAGGGCGACGGCGAGGTGTGCGTCGCGGCGATCGAGACCGACATGCAGGCCACGCTGCGCATCGGGCTGCGCCGCGAGAGCGTGTCGACGCCGCGCTTCGTGGTGCCCGGGCCGCTGACCCCGCGGACCGACGCCGGCGGCTACTACGGGACGATGGGCATCCATGCGGACCTGATGCAGGGCGCGAAGGAGGCCGTTCGCGGCATGATCGAGCTCGTCGGCCAGGAGCACGGCCTCGAGCGCGAGGACGCCTACGTGCTGTGCAGCCTCGCCGGCGACCTGAAGATCTTCGAGATCGTCGACGCGGGCGTCTGGAACGTCGGCTTCACGCTTCCCCGCTCGGTGTTCGGAGACCGGTCATGAGCGACACGCCGCAGCCGGTCGACCACGCCCGCGACGCCGAGGTCGCCGGGGAATCGCTGCTGCATTCGATGGGCTACGAGCAGCAGCTCAACCGGGGGCTCAACTTCCTCGGCAACATCGCGCTGACCGTCTCGGACATCACGCCGACCGCGTCGCTGCTCGTGATCGGGCCGGTCGTGATCGCCACGGCGGGCACGGGTTCGATCTGGGCCTACCTGATCGGCTGCTTCCTGGCGTTCAACGTCGCGCTGTGCATGGGCGAGCTGGGCTCGATGTTCCCGAGCGCCGGCGGCCTGTACTCGATCGTCACGCGCGTGCTCGGCAAGCCCGTCGGGTTCCTCGGGATGCTGCTCTACATCGGCCAGGCGATCTTCCTGCCGGCGAGCATCGCCATCGGCATCGGCGTCTACGTCAACTCGCTCGTGTCGGGCGTGAGCACGACGCTGGCCGCCGTGGTGGTGATGGTCGCGGTCACGCTGCTCGCGCTGCTGAAGATCAACTTCAACGCCGTGCTGACCGGCTTCTTCCTGATGCTCGAGCTGTCGGTCATGGTGATCCTCTTCCTGGCCGGCGTCCTGCACGTCGACCAGTCGTTCTCGATCCTCACCCACCCGGTGATCGCCGACGGCGGGGCGCTGAAGTCGGTGGCCACCGGGGCGATCGTCACGGCGCTCGCGACCGCGCTGTTCTCGGTCAACGGCTACGACAGCGCGATCAACTTCTCCGAGGAGACGGAAGGCTCGGCCGCGCAGATCGGCAAGGCGGTCGTGGGCGCCGCGGTCATCGGGATCCTCTGCGAGCTGGTGCCGTTCATCGCCAGCGTGTTCGGCGCGCACGACCTCAAGGGCTTCCTCTCGTCCTCGACGCCGCTGACCGACGTGATCCGCAGCGCGTTCGGCGGCACGGTCGTGGACATCGTCACGGTCGGCGCGATCATCGCGATCTTCAACGCATCGCTGGCGATCACGCTCCAGTTCGCGCGCATCACCTGGTCCACGGCGCGCGACCAGGCGTGGCCCGGCCCGATCTCGCGCGGGCTCGGCCGCGTGAACGCCAACGGCGCCCCGTGGGTCGCGACGCTGTTCATCGGCGCCTGCGCGACGATCCTGTGCCTGAAGTCGAGCCTGCAGTCGGTGGTCTCCTCGACGGCGGTGATGATCATCGTGCTCTACGCCCTGATCGCCATCTCGTCGCTGGTGAGCCGGATGCGCCAGCGCGAGCTGCCGCGGCCGTTCCGGATGCCGATCTGGCCCGTGCCTCCGCTGATCGCGCTCGTGGGCGTGGTGATCGCGCTCACCAAGCAGACGCAGCGCGACCTGTTCATCGTGGCCGGGATCTTCATCGTGGGCGCGCTGTACTACGGGCTCTACCTGCGTCACCACAGCCGCTTCGCGATGCTCGACACGGATCCCGCGCACGAGCTCGAGGTGCTGCAGCGCGAGGGCGCGATCCGGCGCGACTGATGGCGCGCCCGCGCGAGCACGGCGTGGTGGTGGGCCGGCTGACCCCCGGCCCCCTGAACGCCATCACGGACGTGGCCGGCGTGCGCGTCGGCCACGCCACCGTGATCCACGACGACCCGGTGGTCCGCAGCGGCGTGACGGCGATCTGGCCGCACGCCGGCAACCCGTTCCGCGAGCGCGTCTACGCGGCCAGCGAGCCGCTCAACGGCTACGGGGAGCTGACCGGCAGCCGGGTGATCGACGAGTGGGGGCTGCTCGGCTCGCCGGTCGTGCTCACCGACACCGCGCACGTCGGCGTGGCCTACACGGCGACGGTCCGCCACCTCGGCGAGGCGGACGCGGGCGTCGGCGACGTCGATGTCCTCATCCCCGTCGTCGGCGAGTGCGACGCCGGCTTCCTCAGCGACAACCGCGCCTTCGGGATCGGCGAGGCGGACGTGCGGGCGGCGCTGGCGCAGGCGGCGGACGGCCCGGTCGCGGAGGGCAACGTCGGCGCCGGCACGGGCATGCAGCTGTTCGACTTCAAGGGCGGGATCGGGACGGCGTCGCGCGTCGTCGAGCTCGGCGGCGAGACGTTCACGGTCGGCGTGCTGCTGCTCTGCAACCACGGGATCCGCGAGCAGCTGCTGGTGGTCGGCGTCCCCGTCGGGCGCGAGATCGGCGACCTGCGGCCCGAGCGCCACCACGAGGGCTCGTGCCTCGGGGTCCTCGCGACCGACCTGCCGCTGCACCCGGCGCAGCTGCGCCGCGTCGTGCGCCGGATCGGGCTCGGGCTCGCCCGCGCGGGCTCCGTGGCCAACGACGGCAGCGGCGAGCTGTTCGTCGGCTTCTCGACGGCGACGCGGGTCCCGCGGCGCACGGAGCGGCTGCGCTTCGGGATCGACACGATCGTGGAGGGCCAGTTCTGGCGCGAGGGTTCGCCATTCGACCTCGTCTTCGAGGCCGTGGCCGAGGCGGCGGAGGAGGCGGTGCTCAACGCCCTGTGGGCGGCCGAGACGCTGCGGGGTCGCGACGGGCACGTGCTGCACGCGCTGCCCGTCGACCGCGCGCTGGCGCTGCTGCGCCAGCCGCGGATCACGGGTTGATCTCAGCCGTGCGCTAACTCGACGAAGGGCACGGCCGTGGTCGGGTTGCATCCCGCGGCGACGAGCCGCATGACGAAGCCCGCCGCATCTTCGAGCTGTCGAGCATGGTCCAGGCCACCGATCACGGCCGGCACGGCGCCAAGGTCGCGGATCAGCTCTGCGGCGATTTCGATTGCGGCGGAGTCCTCACCGCAGATCGCCACGGTGCGTGCGGGCTGCCCGTCCACCGGCGCTGACAACCAACTGGTACCCGCGAACAGGTGCAGCGCCTTGACGACGTGGCCGCCGACAGCCATTCCCGCGATGTGCTCAGCTGCCGAACCGCACGCCACCTTGAGCATGCCGGAGGCATAGTCCACCGCATTCGTGCAATCAATCACCGCCTTGCCCGCAAACGAGCCGTCGGGGCCGCCCGCCATCGCCAGGACGTCGTCGACCCCTTCCCACGCGACCGCGACGACGACGACGTCGCTGCCCTCGACGACATCCGCGAGAGCCGCAGCCTGCACCGCGTCGCCAAGCCGCTCGGCAATCGCCTCTGCGTTGTCGATCGAGCGGCCGCCAACGAGAATGCTGTGTCCGGTACTCGTCCAGGCCTCGGCGAGCGCGGAGGCCATCACGCCGGTGCCTAGGATTCCAATACGCATGTCCCTGCCCTTCGTCAGAAGTCCGATGCGTGGTCACCGTAGGAAGCACGGGCCGACCGGTTGGTAGGGGCGAGCCCGATAGGAACAGCCACGTGAACGACGATTGCCAGCCGTTCGTCGCCGACTGCAGCGTGCGGTTGGCGACGGATCTACTTGCCCACACCTGGGATCCAGTGCTGTTGATGGCGCTGCGCGGCGGCCGACGCCGCCGCATCGAAC
>JAXDHR010000048.1:0-15167 GCA_034664425.1 Solirubrobacteraceae bacterium | reverse complement strand
CACGCCGCTGGCGGCGCTCCACGCGGGCGCCGAGGTCGCGTTCGTGGACTGCAACCGCGAAGACCTGTGCATGTCCTTCGAGGACTTCGAGGCCAAGGTGGCGGCGCACAAGCCGCGCGCGGCGATCCTCGTGCACATCGGGGGCCACATCGCGTTCGACTCCGAGCGGATCGCCGCGCTGTGCCGGGCCGAGGGCATCTTCCTGATCGAGGACTGCGCCCACGCGCACGGCGCCGACTGGAGCGGCAGGCGGCCGGGCGCGTTCGGCGACGCCGGCCTGTGGTCGTTCTACGCGACCAAGACGGTCTCGACGGGCGAGGGCGGCATGCTCGTCTCGCGCGATGATCAGGTGATCGAGTTCGCGCGCGCGTTCCGCAACTACGGCAAGCCCGAGCACGCCGTCTCGGGCCTGAACTTCCGGCTGAGCGAGTTCACCGCCGCACTCGGGCTCGTGCAGACCGAGCGCATGGAGGAGATCGTCGCCTGGAAGAACGACGCCGCGCGACGGTGGCTGGACCCCGTGCACCCCGGGCGCCTGCAGCTGCCCGACGGGATGGTGTCCGGCCTGTACAAGTACATCGTCTTCGATGCGCTCGAGCGCTCGACGGGCAAGGTCTACGACCAGCCCTGCCACCGCATCATGGGCCACGCCGACGAGCTGCCCAACGCGGACTGGATCGCGCACAACCACTGGTGCGCGCCGCTGTACTACCGGCCCTGATCGAGCGCGGCGCAGGTCAGCCCCTGCGCCGCGATCAGCTCGAGCACGCGCGGCAGTGCGGCGACCGTCGTGCGCCACGAGTCACGCGCCGAGTAGTGGTCCGCGTCGTGCAGCAGCAGCACGTCGCCCGACGCGAGCGTGCCCGCGACCTCCCGGGCGACGCCTGCGGGCGTCGCCCGGCGGCGCCAGTCGTGTCCCCAGCGCGACCACAGGATCGGCGTCAGACCGCGGTCGCGGACGATCCGCAGCGCCGGCCAGGAGTAGACGCCCAGCGGCGGCCGGTGCAGCGTCGGGACGATGCCGGTCGCGGCGGCGACCGTCGCGATGCCGCGCGCGAGATCGGCATGGAACGCGGCCGGCGGGACGCGCAGGAGCACGCGATGGCGCTGCCCGTGAAGGGCGATCGCGTGGCCGGCGGCGGCAATCTCGCCCGCCAGCGCGCCCTCGCGCTGGACCTGCTCGCCGACGAGGAAGAACGTCGCGCGCACGCCGGCGGCCGCGAGCAGCTCGAGTACGCGCGGCGTCCCCTCGCGATGCGGACCGTCGTCGAAGGTCAGCGCGACGCTCCCCGGCGGGGCGCCGCGGCGCGCCACTCCCATGCGCGCGGCCAGCGCCGGTGCGAGCGGTGCGAGCGCCGGCAGCGACCACGCGGCGGTCGCCGCCGTCCCCGCGGTCACGGCGGCGCGCATGCGACCAGTATGCGCAGTGAGCGACAATGCGCGCGCGCTCATGAGCGACACCTCCTCCCCCGCCGGACGCCTGACGCTCGACCGCCTCGAGCCCGGCGCCGTCGTGGAGGTCCGCACCCTCGACGGCTTCCGCGTCGGCGAGGGGCCGATCCGCGAGCCGCACCGCCACGACTACCACGAGCTGTTGTGGGTGCGCTCGGGCGCCGGCGAGCACCGCATCGACGGTGAGCCGGTGGCGGTCTTCCCGCCGTCGATCACGGTCATCGGGCGGGGGCAGGTGCACCAGTTCGCCCATGCCGAGGCGCTGCGCGGCGGCCTCCTGCGCTTCACGGACGCCGTGCTCGCCGGTGGCGGCGAACGTGTGCGCGCGGATTGGCTGCTGGCGGGCCGCGGCGGGCGCACGATCGGCGTGCCGGCGGGCGACGCCGACCGCACCGATGCGGTCTTCGCGGCGCTCGCGGACGAGACGCGGCGGCCGCCGGACCCCTATGCCGCCGACGTCGCGCGCCACCTCGTGCTGACGCTGCTGCTGTGGCTCGAGCGCTGGTACGACGGCAGCCGGATCGAGCGGCGCGACGCCGACGACGCCGAGGTACAGCTGCACCGGCGCTTCACGCGTCGCCTGGAGGCCGACTTCGCCACCCACCACGATGCCGCCCACTACGCCGACGCGCTCGCCGTTCCCGCGCCCGCGCTCGCGCGCGCGCTCGTCGAGCGCACGGGCCGCGCCACGAAGGAGCTGATCACCGACCGCGTGATGCTCGAGGCCACGCGGCTGCTGCGCCATAGCGACCGCACCGTCGGCGAGATCGCCTTCGCAGTCGGCTTCCGCGATCCGCTGTACTTCTCGCGCGCCTTCAAGCGCCACAGCGGCCGCTCGCCACAGGCCTACCGGGACGCAGCGCGCGGCGCGTAGGAAAGTCCATCGACCCAGGCGCTTCACCCATGGCGACCGCGGCACGCGCCGTCCACACTGGGTGGCATGAGCCCGACCACTCCCCTCGGCGCCGGCGAGCGCGCCGCGTCGCTTCCCGCGACGCTGCGGCTCGGGCCGGTGCACCTGATCGTCTCCGACCTGGACCGCTCCGTCGCCTGGTACCAGCACTCGCTCGGCCTGCGCGTGCACGAGCACGAATCCACGGTCGCCGCGCTCGGCGACGGCAGCGATCCGGTGCTCGTCCTGCACGAGGACCCGCAGGCGCGCCCGGCCGGGCGTCACGCCGGCCTCTACCACTACGCGCTCCTGTACCCGACGCGCGAGGAGCTCGCCCGCGCCGCGATCCGACTCTCCGAGACGCGCACGCCGATCGAGGGCGCCTCCGACCACGGGACCCACGAGGCGATCTACCTCCCCGACCCGGACGGCAACGGCATCGAGCTCGCCGCCGACCGCCCGCGCGAGCAGTGGCCGAGCCCGGAGGAGATGTACTCGCACGGCCCGCAGGCGCTCGACTTCGGCGCGCTCGCGGCGACCGTGTCCGGCGAGCCGCCGACTGCCCAGGTCGAGCCGGGGCTGCGCGTCGGCCATCTGCACCTGCACGTCGGCGACGTCGACCGCGGGGTCGCCTTCTACCGCGACGTGATCGGCTTCGGGGTCGAGGCCAACCTCGGCTCCGCCGCCTTCGTCGCCGCGGGCGGCTACCACCATCACCTCGGCTTCAACGTCTGGCGCGGCCGCGGCGTCGGACCCGCGCCGGCGCACACGGTCGGCATGGAGCACTGGACGGTCGAGCTCGAACGCCCGCAGGAGGTCGCCGCCGTGCGCGACCGTGCCAAGGCGGCCGGCGTCGCGGTCGAGCCTGCGGAGCGCGGGTTCCTGGTCCGCGACCCGTGGGCCAACGCGCTGCTGATCGAGGCGACGTCGTGAGCGCGCAGGGATCGATCGTCCCCAACCAGCGCGCGCCGGAGCCGATCGACCCGGGCGTGCGGATCGGCCATGTGCATCTGCGCACGGCCGACATCGACCGCGTGCGCGACTTCTACGTCGGCGTCCTCGGCTTCGACGTCGTCCTCGAGGCGCGCGACGTGCCCGGCTGGGGGACGACCGGCGACATCCTGTTCCTCGCCGCGGGCGGCTACCACCATCACCTCGGCTTCAACACCTGGAAGTCGGCCGGCGCGGGACCGCAGCCCGACGGCGTCGCAGGCCTGCACCACGTCGCGCTGCTGTACCCGACGCGTGCCGCGCTGGGCGATGCCCTCGCCCGCCTGCGCGAGGCGGACTGGCCGCTGCGGCAGGTCACCGACCACGGCACGCACCTGGCCATCTACATCTCCGATCCCGACGGCAACGACCTCGAGCTGGCGTGGGACCGGCCGTTCGACGAGTGGCCGCGAGACGAGGACGGACACGCCGCGATGGCGATGGACGGTGCGATCGATCTGGATGCGCTGATCCAGGAGTCTCGGAGCGGGTAGGAAATCAGCCAGCGATGAACTGCGAGGCGCCGCCGTCCTTGAACCTCGATCTGCTCGCGGAGCCCGCCAGCGTGGCCGTCGCTCGTCATGCGATGGCCGAGTTCGTGGCCGGGCACCGCGTCGACCGGCCCGCCGTCGAGGTGGCCGTCTCGGAGGCGGTCTCCAACGCCGTGGTCCACGCCTACCGCGAGGCGCGCCGGCCGGGCCGGATCGTCGTCCGCGCCTGGTTCGCGGCGGCCCGCCTGCGCGTCGAGATCTGCGACCGCGGCCTCGGCATGCGCCCGCGCGCCGACAGCCCGGGACTCGGCCTCGGGCTGCCGTTGATCGCCCAGCTCGCGACCCACGTCGACATCACCAGCGAGGACGGCACGACCGTGGTGATGGAGTTCGCGCTCGACGGCGGCTGACCCGCGGGCGCACGTCTGCGAAGCTTCGCCGATGGCGCGCACCAGCCGGCCGGCTGCCCCGCGGCCGGCGGCGGCGGACGCGCTGCGGCTGGCCAGGCGCAAGTTCCGCGCCGCCGAGCGCATCGACATGACGGCGCTCGCGGACGAGCTCGGCGTCAACCGCGTGACGCTCTATCGCTGGGTAGGCTCGCGCGAACGGCTGCTCGTCGAGGTCGTCTGGACGCTCGCCCGCCGGACGCTCGCCCAGGCCGAGGCGGAGGTCGACGCGCCGCGCGGCCCGGAGCGGGTCGCCGGCATCGTGACACGCTTCCTCGAGATGGTCATCGGCGACCGCGGGATGCAGCGCTGGCTCGCCGAGGAGGGTGAGTCGGCGATGCGGCTGCTGACGCGCCACGAGACCGACTTCCAGCCGCGGCTGATCGCCGCCATCGAGGACCTGCTGCGCGCCGAGACGGCATCGGGCGAGCTCGACCTGCCGGTCGACCCGCACGAGCTGGCGTACGTGATCGTCCGGCTGATCGAGTCCTACACCTACCTCGACCTGATCACCGGCGAGCGGCCGGAGGCCGGGCGCGCGGAGCCGATCCTGCGGATGCTCCTGCGCGCCGCGCCTCAGTAGACGTAGCGGCGCCGCCGGCGCGTCACGAGCCAGACGATCAGCCCCGCGATCAGCAGCAGCCCGAACGGGCTGCCGCCGCCGCCCCAGCCGAAGAGCATGTGGACCAGGTAGGCGATGCCGAGGGCGCGCAGGATCGAGCCGCCGAGCCCGCGGAACGGGCGCGAGCGGCGGTAGCCGTAGCCCGGCGAGCGGTAGCGGTAGCGGGAGCGCGAGCCGAACGACGGGCGGGTGCGGAAGCCGCCGAAGCGAGCCTGTTGTGTCTGCAGCGGGCGCGCGACGGACGTGCCGAGCGTGCCGGCCGCCCCGGCGACGGCCGGTGCGGCGGCGCCGAACGCGAGGGCGGTGACGAGGGTCGAGATGAGGCCGAAGCGCTTACTCATGGTAAGCAACATCCTAGCGCGCGGTTTGGGGGACTCCCCGCCGCGAGCAGAACCCAGCCCGTGCCCCGACAGCCAGCTGACAGTCCTCCCGAGCGCGTCGTCCTCTTCCGGCCGCGCGTGGTCCTGCAGGTGGCCGGGGTGCTGCTCGGACTCGCGATCGCGCTGTGGATCGTCTACGTGGCGCGCCAAACGCTCACCTGGGTCTTCGTGGCGCTGTTCCTCACGCTCGCGCTCGCTCCCGCCGTCAACGCGCTCCAGGCCCACGGGGTCAGGCGGCGCGGGGCCGCCACGGCCATCGTCTTCCTGCTCGGCTTCGTCGTCCTCGCCGCGATCGGCGCGCTGCTGATCCCGACGCTGGTCGATCAGGTCTCCGGCTTCGCCAACGCGGCGCCGGGCTACGTGCACGACCTCACGAAGGGCCGCGGGCCGCTGGGCTTCCTCGAGACGAAGTACCACGTCGTCGAGAAGCTGCGCCAGGCGGCGTCGGGCGGCGGGGGAACCAAGCTGGCGGGCGGCGCCAGTGCGGTCCTCTCGCTGACCCGCAGCGTCGTCACCGCCGTCGTCGGCTTCGTGACGATCCTGTTCCTCGCCCTCTTCATGCTGCTCGAGGGCCCCGCCTGGTGGGACCGCGGGCTCGGGATGCTCCCGCCGGAGTCGCGGCCGCGCTGGCGCAACGTCGGCCACCAGATCGGCCAGACCGTGTCGGGCTACGTCACCGGCAACCTGTTGATCTCGCTGATCGCGGGCACGCTGTCGGCGGTCGTGCTCGTGGTCATGGGCGTGCCGTTCCCGCTCGCGCTCGGGCTGCTCGTCGCCGTGCTGGACCTGATCCCGCTCGCCGGGGCGACGCTCGCCGGGATCCTGCTGGCGGTCGTCGGCTTCCTCACCTCGGTGACGGCCGGCATCGTCCTGATCGTCTTCTTCACGCTCTACCAGCAGCTCGAGAACCACGTGCTGCAGCCGCTCGTCTACGGGCGCACGGTGCAGCTCTCCCCGCTCGTCGTGCTGATCTCGATCCTGGTCGCCAGCGAGGTCGCCGGAGTGCTCGGCGCGTTGGCCGCGATCCCCATCGCGGGCGCGCTTCAGATCCTCCTGCTCGACTGGCTGCGCCATCGGCGTCGCGAGCAGAGCGACGAGCCGGAGGATCAGCCCGCGGCGGTCGCCGCGGAGGCGGCGGGGGGCTAGCCTCGCCCACCCGCCGGGGTCGGCGTTCCCGGCGCGGCGGCGGTCAGTCGGCCTGCGGCGGCTCGGACTCCGGCAACCCCGGCAGCGGCGCGTCGTCCTCGTCGAGATCGGCGGGGACGCCGAGCGGCTGGTCGTCGATCTCCGGCGTGCCGTCGCCCGGTGGCGGCGGCTCGGAGGGGACGTCGGGGTCGGGTGGGGTGATCGGGGTCTCGCGGTCCGTCATGTCCAATCCCCTACCCGCAGCATCTGCGGGGCACCCCACGCCTGCAGCACCTCGGGCAGCACGACCGAGCCGTCCTCGCGCTGGCCGTTCTCGAGCAGGGCGATCATGTGGCGCCAGGTGACCGCGGTGCCGTTGAGCGTCGCCACGTGCCGAGGGCGCCCGGATGACCCCGCGGGACGAAACCTGATGTCGAGCCGGCGCGACTGGAAGTCGGTCGTGTTCGACGTCGAGGTGACCTCGCGATAGCGCCCCTGGCTCGGCATCCAGGCCTCGCAATCGTACTTCTTGACCGCCGATGACCCGAGGTCGTCGACCGAGATGTTGACCACCCGATAGGGGATCTCCAGCGCCTGCAGGATCTCCTCCTCGATGCCGAGCAGCCGCTCGTGCTCGTCGACCGCGGCGGTCGGCTCGACGAAGCTGAACATCTCGACCTTGTCGAACTGGTGCACGCGGAAGATCCCGCGCGTGTCGCGCCCGGCGGCGCCGGCCTCGCGCCGGAAGCACGGCGAGAAGCCCGCATAGCGCAGCGGCAGTCCGGAGCCGTCGAGCACCTCGCCCGCGTGCAGCGACGCGAGCGCGACCTCGCTCGTCCCGGCGAGGAACAGCGGGTCGTCGGCGAGGCGGTAGATCTGCTGTTCGGTGTCGGGCAAAAATCCCGTGCCGAACAGCGCCTCCTCGCGCACGAGCACGGGCGGGATGACCGGCTCGAAGCCATGGCCGGCAAGCCGGTCGATCGCCCAGCGCACGAGCGCGAGCTCGAGCAGCACCATGTCGCCCTTGAGGTAGGCGAAGCGCGAGCCCGCGACACGCGCGCCGGCCTCCATGTCGATCAGCCCGTCCGCGAGCTCGAGGTGGTCGCGCGCGGGGACCCCGTCCGTGGCCACCCGCGGCGCGCCGACCTCGCGGAGCACCGCGTCGCCGTCGGCGGCAGTCGGGTCGGGCGGGTTCGGCAGCGAGGCGAGCGCCTCCTGCAGCTGGGTGCCGAGCTCGTCGTGCTGGGTCTGGAGCGCCTTCAACCGCGGCGAGAGCTCCTGCATCTCGGCGATGGCCGCAGACGCATCCTCACCGGACTGCTTGGCCGCGCCGATCGCCGCCGCACCCGCGTTGCGGCGTGCGCGCAGGTCGCCGACCTCCGTCTCGAGCCGGCGCCAGCGCTCGTCGAGCGCGAGGGCGCGGTCCAGGCGCTCCTCCGAGCCGTCGCGGCGGCGCGCCAGCGCCGCGCGGACGGGCGCCGGATCGCTCCGGACCGCCTTGAAGTCGAGCACGACGCTAGGGAGTGTTGCCGGGCTGGTTGCCCACGACCGGCGGCTGGCTCGGCTGCTTGGTGCGCGTCGCCTGGTTGCCCGAGTACTTGGCGACGAACTTGGCCACCCGCACCGCGCTCGAACCCGTCACGATGTCCTGCGGCATCGGCCCGGACGAGAACCCGCCGTTGCGGATGGCGTACAGGACGTCGGGCTCCTTCTCGGCACGCTGGTCGAAGTTCGGGCCGTCCTTGTACTCGCGCGTGCGCACGTTGTACGCGCTGCCCTGCGTCCCCGCCACGTTGAGCGTGTGGCAACCGGCGCAATGGTTGGCGAAGATCTCGGCGCCCTTGTAGTTCGGGTCGCTGGCGGCGAGCTGGATGCCCTCGGATCCGCAGGCCGCGACGCCGCTGGTGGCGCCGGCCACGGCGGCGACCGAGAACAGGATTCGGAGGGAGCGGTTCATCGGGGGCGCACAGCATACGGAACAATGCCGCCGCCATGACCGAGTCCCTGCAGCCCGTCGGCCCCGACCGCTTCCGCTCCGTGATGGGCAACTTCGCGACGGGCGTGACGGTCGTCACCGCGACCTCGCCCGAGGGCCCCGTGGGCATGACGGCCAACGCGGTCTGCTCGCTGTCGCTGGATCCGCTGCTGCTGCTGGTGTGCTTCGACAACACCGCACGGACGCTCGCGGTCGTGCGCGACACGGGGCGCTTCGGCGTCAACGTGCTGGCCGCCGGCCAGGAGCACCTCGCCCGGCTGTTCGCGTCCAAGGCACCGGAGCACGCCAAGTTCGCGGAGGTGGCGCACACGGTGCAGGAAGGCGTCCCCGTGATCGAGGACGGTCTGGCCTGGGTCGGCTGCCGGCTCGAGCGGCTCATACCCGGCGGCGACCACACGATCGGCATCGGCGCGGTCGAGGCCGCGGAGGCCGGGAGCGACGATCGCGAGCCGCTGCTCTGGTACCGGGGAGCCTTCAGGACGTGACCGCCGCCCACATCGTGCTCGGCAGCGCGCTGATCGCCGTCAACGCGCTCGCCGGGCTGCTCGGCGGCATCCACTGGTGGCGCGGTCGCACGTCGCGGATCTTCTGGCCGCTGCTGCGCGCCGGCCAGGTGCTCGTGGCCACCGAGGCGCTCGACGGCGCCATCCTCGTCCTGCAGGGCGACGAGCTCCCGCGGCTGCACCTGATCTACGGGCTCGTCCCGCTCGCCGTCTCGTTCGTGGCCGAGCAGCTGCGGCTCGTCTCCGCCGACCAGATCCTCGAGAACCGCGACCTCGAGGGGCGCGCCGACGTCGAGCGGCTGTCCGCGGACGAACAGGCCGCGCTCGTCCACGCGATCCTCCGGCGGGAAATGGGGGTAATGGCGGCTTCGGCGGGAGTCGTCGCCCTGCTCGGCGTGCGCGCGGCCGGACTGCTCTGAATCCGCGGTAGAGCGTGCAGTTCCGCACTAAGTAACAGAACCGCACAAACATCTCTACGTCTGCTAAACCTCCCGCACGGTGATCCGCTCCTACCTTCCCGCGATCGTCTTCCTGGTGCTCGGCGCCGGCCTCGGTTTCGTGTTCGCCAACGTGAACACGTGGCTCGGCCCGCGCAAGCGCCGGCATTCGCGGGCGACGGCGGATCCCTACGAGAGCGGGCTGCCGTCGGAGGTCAAGAAGAGCTTCCGCTTCGGCATCTCGTTCTACCTCGTCGCGATGCTGTTCATCCTGTTCGACATCGAGACGATCTTCCTGTTCCCGGTGGCAATCCAGCTCAAGGCGTTCGGGGCGTTCGCCCTGGTCGAGACCATCGTGTTCATCGCCCTGCTGATGGTCGCCTTCGTGTACGTCTGGCGACGAGGAGCCCTCGAATGGAAGTAACGCGCGAACGGCTCGGCAACGGGTCCGGCGGAGACTTCCGCTCCCGCCAGCTCAACGCCAAGCGGATGCTCCAAGGCGAGCTCGAAGGACCCGACCTCGAGCAGCACGTCGAGGAGCGCCTGCTCACGACGACGATGGAGAAGGCCGCCAACTGGGCGCGCGGCAACGCCTTCATGCCCGCCACCTTCGGCCTCGCCTGCTGCGCGATCGAGATGATGGCGGCGGTCAACGCCCGCGTCGACGTCGCGCGCTTCGGCTTCGAGGCCTTTCGCGCCTCGCCCCGCCAGGCCGATCTGATGATCATCTCGGGCCGGATCGCGATCAAGATGGCGCCGGTCGTCCGACGCATCTACGACCAGATGCTCGAGCCGAAGTGGGCGATCGCGATGGGCGCCTGCTCCTCGTCGCAGGGCGTCTTCAACAACTACGCGATCGTGCCGGCCGACAAGTTCATGCCGGTCGATATCCACGTCCCCGGGTGTCCCCCGCGCCCGGAGGCCCTCGTCTACGGGATCCTCAAGCTGCGGGCCATGGTCATGGCCAAGCCCGACCTCGGCTGGCGGGCACGCTACGGCGGCCGCGGCACCGAGGAGTTCCTCGAGTCCGAGCTCGACCTCGAAGCCGCGCGCCACGCCGTCAACATCTCCGGCGGCGGGAAGACGGGCGCCGGTGCCTGACGCCACCGGGCTCGAGCTGATCGCGCAGGAACTGCGTGCCGTCCGCGGGGACGACGCCGTCGTCGGCACGACGTTCTTCCGTGAGAAGGCCGCGGTCGAGATCGCGCCGCCGCACGTCCGCGAGGTACTCGAGCACCTGCGCGGCAAGGGCTTCGGCTTCCTCGCCAGCGTCCACGGCGTCGACTACTTCCCCGACGAGCCGCGCCTCGGCGTCCACTACGAGCTGCTCGACATGCGCGCCGTCGACCGCATCACGGTCAAGCTGCGCGTCGCCACCGACGCCCCCGCCGTGCCCTCCGTGACCCCGCAGTGGCCGACCGCGGATCACCAGGAGCGCGAGATCTTCGACATGTTCGGCGTCGTCTTCGAGGGCCACCACGACCTGCGCCGCATCCTGCTCCCCGAGGACTACGTCGGCCACCCGCAGCGCCGCGACTTCCCGATCGGCGGCGAGCCGGTCCTCTTCACGCACAACGAGCCCACGCAGCCGGGCTGGTGGGAGCAGTCATGAGCGAGATCGACGAGCGCACGGCTGCCGGGACGATCGGCTCCGACCGGGCCGGTGCGGTCGCGGCGCCGACCCCGCACATGCCCTACCGCGAGCTCGAGGACTCGATCGAGGTCTCGCACATCGAGCACCCCGACGAGGAGCTGCTCACGCTCAACCTGGGGCCGCACCATCCCGCGACGCACGGCGTGCTGCGGCTCCTGACCACGCTCGAGGGCGAGGTCGTTCGCGATGTCAAGCCGATGATCGGCTACGTCCACACGGGCATCGAGAAGACGTGCGAGGACAAGGCGTACTGGAAGGTCATCCCCGTCATCGAGCGGATGGACTACCTCGCCTATTACTTCAACGCGTACGCGTTCTGCGGCGCCGTCGAGACCCTGCTCGGCCTCGAGGTCCCCAGGCGCGCGCAGTACCTGCGCGTGATCCACATGGAGCTCAACCGGATCGCCTCGCACCTGCTGTGGCTGGCGACGGGCGGGCTCGACCTCGGCGCGATGTCGGTGTTCTGGTACGGGTGGCGCGATCGCGACCGGATCCTCGACCTGTTCGAGATGTCCTCCGGGCAGCGCATGCACACGCGCTACTTCCAGGTCGGCGGCGTCGCCGAGGACATCCCGGCGGGCTTCGCCGAGCGGGTGCGCGCGTTCACGAGCGAGTTCCCGACGCGCGTCGACCAGTACGAGGACCTGATCGACCAGAACCAGATCGTGCTCGAGCGCCTGCGCGGCGTCGCCGCCGTCGACGAGCAGACGCTGCTCGATCTCGGTGTCACCGGCCCGCTGTTGCGCGCCACGGGCAACGCCTGGGACCTGCGCAAGGCCGAGCCCTACTGCTCCTACGAGGACTTCGACTTCAAGATCCCGGTGGGCACGGTCGGCGACAACTACGACCGCTACCGCGTGCGGATGGCCGAGATGCGCGAGTCGGTGCGCATCATCGACCAGGCGCTCGACGGGCTCCCTGAGGGCCCCTACATCACGCCGAATCGCAAGTACGCGCTGCCGCCGCGCCACGAGCTGGCGACCTCGATGGAGGCGCTGATCCACCACTTCAAGCTGGTGACCGAGGGTTTCCGGGTCCCGCCGGGCGAGGTCTACTTCCCGATCGAGGGCCCGCGCGGCGAGTACGGCGTGTACCTGCGGGCCGACGGCTCCGCCAAGCCCGCGCGGGTCCACATGCGCGACCCGTCGTTCGTGAACCTGCAGGCGTTCAAGCCGATGGTGCAGGACCTCTACATCGCCGACCTGATCGCCACGCTCGCGATGCTCGACCCGATCCTCGGGGGCATCGACCGCTGATGGCCATCGATCCGAGCAAGGTCCGGCGCTTCCAGCACGGCTCGCGCGTCCCCGGATGGGACGACGCCGCGGACCTGACGAAGGATCCGGCGGTCGTCCCCGATCCCGCGACGACGCCCGTGCCCGAGCACGTGCGCGCGGAGATCGAGGGTGCGATGGCCAAGTACCCAGACGTGCGATCGGCGGCGATCCCGGCGCTGCACACCGTTCAGCGCGAGCACGGTTGGTGCTCGCCGACGGCGATCGAGCAGGCGGCCTGCGTCATGCGCCTCACGCCGGCCTACCTGACCGCCGTGGCGACGTTCTACGACATGTTCGAGACCGAGCCCAAGGGCCGGCACTACGTCTACGTCTGCACGAACATCTCGTGCTCGCTGCGCGGCGCCGATCGGCTCTACGAGGACATGGTCGATGCGGCGGGCGACGACCCCGAGTTCAACGTGCGCTCGTTCGAGTGCCTGGGCGCGTGCGACATCGCGCCGATGGCCTCGGTCGACGGCGAGTACGTCGGCCCGCTGCAGCCGGGCGATCCGGAGCGCATCGTCGAGGACGTCCGCGCCGGCCGCGAGGTGCTGCCGGACAAGCAGCTGCGCCGGCGCAAGGTCGCGAGCGCCTACGCGATCGCCGACCCCGGCACCACCGGCGGCATGGGCCAGGGGCCGACGGCCTCCGGCAACGACGTGCGCGGCGAGAAGGACATGTGATGGAGACCCTCGAGATCCTCTTCAAGGACATCGACGAGCCCGGCCTGAACACCCGGCCGGTGTACGAGCGCCGCGGCGGCTACGACATGCTGCGCAAGGCGCTGCAGATGGAGCCCGCGGCCGTGCTCGACGAGATGCTCGCGTCTAACGTCCGCGGCCGCGGCGGCGCGGGCTTCGCGATGGGCAAGAAGATGTCGTTCATCCCCAAGGGGACGATGGACAAGTACCTCGTCTGCAACGCCGACGAGTCCGAGCCGGGCACGTTCAAGGATCGCGAGCTGATCCAGAAGAACCCGCACCTGCTCATCGAGGGCATCGTGATCGGCGCGTTCGCGATCGGCGCCAACAAGTCGTTCATCTACATCCGCGGCGAGTACGACCACCAGGCCGACGTGCTCGAGGCGGCCGTCGCCGAGGCCTACGCGGCGGGCTACCTGGGCGACGGCATCCTCGGCTCGGATCACTCGCTTGACCTCGTCGTGCACCGGGGCGCCGGCGCGTACATCTGCGGCGAGGAGACCGCGCTGCTCGACTCGCTCGAGGGCAAGCGCGGCAACCCGCGCCTGAAGCCGCCGTTCCCGGCCGTCCAGGGCCTCTACCGCGGACCGACGCTGATCAACAACGTCGAGACGCTGATGAACGTCCCGATCGTGCTCGGCATGGGCGGCGAGGCGTACGCGAAGATCGGGACGGAGACCTCGACCGGCACGAAGGTGATCTCGGTCTCCGGCGGCGTCCAGCGCCCCGGCAACTACGAGATCGTCCTCGGCACCAAGACCCGCGACATCCTCTACGACCTCGCGGGTGGCCCGCTGCCGGGACGCACGTTCAAGGCCTGGTTCCCCGGCGGCTCGTCGGCGCCCGTGCTGCCGCTCGACGAGGCCTCGCTCGAGCTGCCCTACGACTTCGATTCGGTCGCGAAGGCCGGCTCGATGCTGGGGTCGGGCGCGATCATCGTGATCGACGACTCGGTCTCGATCGTCGACGTGGCGCTCAAGACGGCGAAGTTCTACCGCCACGAGTCCTGCGGCAAGTGCACGCCGTGCCGCGAGGGCACGAACTGGACCGTGAAGATGCTCGAGCGGGTGCAGACCGGCGAGGCCACGCCGATGGACCTCGACATCGTCGCCTCGGTCTGCGAGCAGATCATGGGCAACTGCCTGTGCGTGCTCGGCGATGCGATGGCGATGCCGGTCGGCGCGATGGTCAAGAACTTCCGCGACGAGTTCGAGGCCTACATCGAGACCGCGCGCGAGCGCAACGGCCTCGGCGCGGCGATCCAGCAGGTCAACCGCGGCCGCAACGCCGGCCCCTACCCGATGCTCGAGCCGAGCGGCATCGACCCGACCGTGGCGGTCGCATAGCTTCATGCCGCGACCCGAGATCAACTTCGTCACCTTCTCGATCGACGGTCGGGAGGTCAGCGCCCCCGAGGGCTCGATGCTCGTCGACGGCGCCAAGTACGGCGACGTCGAGATCCCCGTCTTCTGCTACGAGCCCAAGCTCGGCCAGCCCGTCGGCGCGTGCCGCATGTGCCTGGTGGAGATCGAGGGCATCCCGAAGCTGCAGACGGCCTGCTCGACGCCCGTCAAGGACGGCATGGTCGTCCACACCCAGACCGGCCGCGTGCACGATGCGCAGCGCGCGGTCGTCGAGTTCCTGCTCATCAACCACCCGCTCGACTGCCCCGTGTGCGACAAGGGCGGCGAGTGCCCGCTGCAGGACATCACCTACGGCTGGGGGCCCGGCACCTCGCGCTTCATCGAGCCCAAGCGCCACTTCAAGAAGCCGCTCGAGCTCTCGCCGCTGGTCGCGATCGACCGCGAGCGCTGCATCCTGTGCTACCGCTGCGTGCGCTTCTCGCAGGAGGTCGCCGAGGACTACCAGCTGGTCCTACTCGAGCGCGGCGCGCATTCCTTCGTCGGCACCTTCGACGGTCACCCGTACGTGGCCCCGTTCTCGGGCAACATCATCGAGCTGTGCCCCGTCGGCGCGCTCACCTCCCGGGCATACCGCTTCCGCGCACGCCCGTGGGACATCGAATCCGGCGGCACGATCTGCACGATGTGCCCGGCGCAGTGCAACGTCAACCTGACGGTGCGCGACGAGCGCGTCCAGCGCGCGCTGGCCCGCGACCACGACGAGGTCGACGACGGCTGGCTGTGCGACAAGGGCCGCTTCGCCTACCAGCACGTGCACTCCGACCAACGGATCGTCAC
>JAXDHR010000047.1:0-4251 GCA_034664425.1 Solirubrobacteraceae bacterium | reverse complement strand
AGCGAGCCGACGTGCAGGACGCCGATGACGCGGCCTTGGACGAGCAGGGGGACGCCGAGCAGGGATTTGATGCCCTTCTGGCGCAGGATCGGGTTGAGGATGTCGGCGTGGTCGACGTCGAGGATCGTGATGGGGCGGCGTTCGGCGGCGACGCGTCCGGCGAAGCCGCGGCCGAGGGGGATGCGGACGCCTTGCTCGACCTCTTCCTCGATGCCCTTGGCGGCGCGGGCGTGGAGGGTGTCGCCCTCGAGCAGCAGGATCGCGACGGTGTCGACGCTGAGGATGTCGGAGATGCGCCGCAGCAGCTCCTGCAGCAACTCCTCCTCGGGGAGGTACGCCAAGGCCGCATCGGTCACCCGCTGCAGCGACTCGAGCAGGTGGAGATCGACGCGCTCGGTCACCGGCGGCGGATCTGCGGGTGGCGCATTGGCGCAGATCTTACGCGCGCGGACGGGCGCGGCGTCGTCCTACGCTGGAAAGCGATGATCCACTCGAAGCGCATCGGCTTCCTCTCCTTCGGCCACTGGTCGTCGGCCGCCGGCTCGCTGACGCCCACGGCGTCCGAGGCGCTGCGCCAGCACATCGAGCTGGCCGTCGCCGCCGAGGAGATCGGCATCGACGGCGCCTACGTGCGCGTGCACCACTTCGCGCGCCAGTTCGCGTCGCCCTTCCCGCTGCTGGCCGCGGCGGCCGCGCGGACGTCGCGGATCGAGCTCGGCACCGGCGTGATCGACATGCGCTACGAGACCCCGCTCTACATGGCCGAGGAGGCGGCCGCCACCGATCTCATCAGCGGCGGGCGGCTGCAGCTCGGCATCAGCCGCGGCTCGCCCGAGCCGGCCGAGCGCGGCTCGGAGGCGTTCGGCCACGTGCCCGCCGAGGGGCAGACCGACGCGGATCTCGCGCGTGAGCACACCACCGCCTTCCGGGCCGCGATCGCCGGCACCCCCGTCGTCGGCGCCGGGCGCCACATGGGCGGTGCCGGCATCGGCCGCCTGGCCGTCCAGCCGCAGTCGCCCGGGCTGGCCGAGCGGATCTGGTGGGGCTCCGGCACGCGCCAGACCGCGATCTGGACGGCCGAGCAGGGCATGAACCTGATGAGCTCGACGCTGCTCACCGAGGACACGGGCGCCAGCTTCGACGAGCTGCAGGCAGAGCAGATCGCGCTGTTCCGCGACGCCTGGCGGCTCGCCGGCTGGGAGCGGATCCCGCGCGTCTCAGTCAGCCGCAGCATCCTGCCGATCGTCAGCGACCTCGACCGCGCCTACTTCGGCCGCGAGGCCGGCCGCGGCGACACGGTCGGCTACCTCGACGGCGGCCTCGCCCGCTTCGGCCGCACCTACGCGGGCGAGCCGGACGTCATCGCCGAGGAGCTGAGCCGCGACGCCGCGGTGCGCGAGGCCGACACGGTCCTGCTCACCGTGCCGAACCAGCTGGGCGTCGAGTACAACGTCCGCCTGCTGCGGACGATCGCCGAGCATGTCGCACCGGCGATCGGGTGGGCGCCGGGGCGCTCTCCGGCCGCGGCGACGGACTCGGTGTAGGCCGCACCGCGGTCGGCACGGGCCGGCCGGCTCCGTCGAGGATCAGGTAGCGGTTCTCGACCGTCGCCATGATCGAGAAGCGGCGGCGGATGGCGGCGCGCTGCGGCGAGCGCTCGAGTAGCGCGGTCAACCGGGACTCGCAGACGTTCCAATCCTCGCGCGAGGCGATGTACGCCGCCGGCGAGCCGCTGCTCGAGCGCGCGCAGGCCTCGGGCGACGCGCGGCCCGACCTCGCGTTCAGCGACCTCCTGCAGCTCGTAATCGGCGTCGCCAGCTCGACCCACGCGGACGAGCGGCAGCGGGAGCGGGTGCTGGCGGTCGCGCTCGACGGCGTGGGCGCGGCGCGCTGAGCGCCTTGGCATGCTCCCCGGCATGCCCGACGACCTGCCGATCCACATCGACGACGTCCCCGCCGAGCACTGGGACATCGGTGAACTCACCGCGACGCGCAGGCGGCTCGGGCGCGCCGTCGACGCCCGGCGGCTGGGCATCGCGATCATGGAGATCGCTCCCGGCAGGCGCTCGACCCCGCCGCACAGCCATGCCGACGAGGACGAGGCGTTCCTCGTCCTCGCAGGCAGCGGCCTGAGCTGGCAGTCCTCGAGCTCAAAGGACGTGCGGACCTACGAGCTCGGGCTCGACGATGTGGTCCTGCACCCGGCCAACGGCGACGCGCACACGCTGATCGCCGGCGACGAGGGCCTGACCGTGCTGATCCTCGCCGAAGGCTCGCGGACGAACATCACCTACCTGCCGCGCACGCGCTCGTTCTGGCTCGGCCCGCGCTGGTCGCCCGCCGACGGCAAGCACCCGTTCGTGGCCGACGTCGAGTCCGGGCCGCTCGACGTGCCGGCACCGACCACCGAGCGGCCGCCGACGATCCGTAACCTCGCCGACCTGCCGCTGCACGAGGGACGCGAGGACCGCGTCGCCTGGGCGGCGCGTGACATGCGCGACATGGGGGCCGAGCGGATCGTGCTCGCGCAGGACCAGATGCCGCCGGACGCCCACACCACCGACCTGCACTTCCACTCCGCGCGCGAGGAGGCGTGGTTCGTGCGCGCCGGCAGCGGGATCGCGCGGCTGGGCGAGGACGGCCACGAGCTGCGCGCCGGCTCGTTCTGGTTCGCGCACGAGAACACCGGCGTCGGGCACCGGGTCGAGGTCGGCCGGGACGGCATGCAGCTCGTGACGATGGGCGATCTCGTCGGAGGCGACGTGTGCGTCTATCCCGAGAAGCGGACGTTCAAGCCCGCGCGCGGGGTCGAATTGCCCTACTGAGCGGCGCTGAGCGGTACGCTTGCGCCATGCGCATCTTGAGACCGGAGCTGCGGTGCCGGTTGCCGATCGTCGCGGGGGCCCTCCTGCTGATCGGGACGCTGTGGGCCGGCACGATCCTGACCTGGCTGATGCTGATGCTGGCGTTCGGGCTGATCCTCGACGGCGTGACGAAGTGGTGGGAACGCGCCGGCGGGACGGGCAATCTCAGCAGCCACCGGCAGTAGCCACGACGGGGTCGGCGACCGGGCCGGCCGCGTGACGCAGCATGCGCCGGAGAACGCGATGACCGACGCGGCGGAGATCGCGCGCTTCCACGACCGTTGCAGCGATCTCATGCGCGCGCTGCTCGACGCGCTCGCCGCCGCGCCCGACCGCCCGCGCCCGTTCCCGGCGGTCGAGGACGCGCTCGGCTGGCCGCGACGCCGGATCGCCTCGGTGCTCGGCGGCGTCTCGCACCTGCGCCACACCGAGTTCGGCGGCCGGCGCCCGTACCGCTTCCTGGACGACAAGATCTCGGCGTCCGGCCGCTGGGAGCTGTGGATGGACGCCGAGCAGGCGCGCGCGCTACGTGCTGCGCAGCGCGACGCGCCGTGCGGCTGATCACCTGGAACGTCGCCGGCCGGGTGACGCGCCAGGAGGAGCAGGCCCAGGCGGTTGCGGCGGCGGCGCCCGACGTCGTTGCGCTGCAGGAGGTGACCGCCCGCACGCTGCCGCTGTGGCGCGAGGCGCTGGCGCGGCTCGGGCTCTGCGCGTGCGAGACCGCGCTCGACCATCCGCCCGCGCAGGGGCGCCGGCGCCTCGGCGTGCTGACCGCGGCGCGCGACCCGCTGGAGCGGCTCGCCGGCCCCGACGACGTCCCCTGGCCGGAGCGTGTGCTCGCCTGCCGGCTCGGCGCGATCGAGATCCTCAACGTCCACTCGCCGATCGCCCCGGCGCCGGACCTCGCCAAGGTCCGGACCCATGAGGCGGTCGCGGCGTACCTCGCCGCGACCGCAGCCGCCGGCCCGCGGATTCTCTGCGGCGACCTCAACACGCCGCGCCGCGAGCTCCGCGACGGCGACGTGCTGACCTTCGCCCACGACAGCGCCGGCCGGCTGCGGCCCGAGCGCGGCGAGCGCTGGGACCGCGCCGAGCGGGCGCTGGTCCACGACCTGCGCAGCGACGGCTGGGTCGACGCCTTCCGCTCGCTGCACGGCTACGGCGAGCGCGAGGCGAGCTGGACGTTCGCCCACGACCGCGGCGGCTGGCGGCTCGATCACGTGCTCGTCCGCGGCCCGCGCCCGCTGGCGAGCGCCTACGCGCACGACTGGCGCCGTGCCGGTCTCAGCGACCACTCCGCGCTCGTGGTCGATCTCCAGCCGTGACGTCCCGCTAGCGCTCGTCGACCGTGCGCACGATGCGGCGCTCGCGCAGCGGCGACTCGACA
>JAXDHR010000046.1:0-19274 GCA_034664425.1 Solirubrobacteraceae bacterium | reverse complement strand
GTGAACTCATAATCCGTCAGACGGTGGTTCGAATCCACCCCGGCCCATCGGCCTCTGGCGACGTTGCAGCGGCGGATTCGTCGACTGAGAGGGAGGGAGTTTCGCCCCCCGTACTCCTGGCTGTACTCCCCAGCGGCCCTGGCTCGGGACCGGTGATCTCGCTCGGGTGGTGGTCGGATCCCACGCTCACGCCTCCAGCCGCGGGATCGCGTACCCGGACCTGCAGAGAGTGGACGCAGTGCCGACGGCTGTCGAGCCGGGGAGCAATTCGGCGGTGACCTCGGGCCAGGCGGTGGTGCTCTGGCTGGAATGTCTCGAAGTCGAGAAGCGGAGGAAGACGGGCGCGCTTCAAGTCGGGTGCAAATGTGGTCAAGGCCTATCTCGTGCCCAGGATCGGCGCCGAGACGCCCTTACGAGATCCTCGCGACGGCCGCGACACGTTCTCGACCGACGATGTCGACGAGTTCCGCCGCGAGCTCTTGGCGACCCACCTCGCGCCGCGCACGGTGCAGAAGGTCCTGCGGGACTCCGGCTCGGCGAGCTGCGCGACCTCGTGTGGCGGAACGTCGACCTCGTGGACGCCGTGATTCGCGTCGAGTCGTCGTTCACCCAGCGCGATCGGTCGACGCCGAAGAGCAAGCGCGCCCGCACACCCGCGGCGAGTGCGACCACGCCGCGCGCAATCTCGCGCGGTCGCGGCGGTCGAGGGTGCGGCGATGCTGCTCGATGCCGCCTGGTGAGTCGCGCGGCACACAGACCAGCTCGTCCGCGGCCGTGGGACAGTCGCCAGGAGGTCAGACGCGGCCACGTCGGGTAGCCGAGCGGCCGCGATGGGGAGGACGAGCCTCGTGTCCAGCCTCCCCCTTCTCGTCCTGGTGCTCATCTTCGTGGCGGCGGCCGTCGCGATCTGGGTGGCCGGGGTGCAGTTGTCGAACGAGACGGACGTCCTGTCTACGCGGCTGCATCTGGGCTCGGCGTTGGGTGGGTTGATCCTGCTCGCCATCGCGACGAACCTGCCCGAGATCGCGATCGTCGTCAGCGCGTCGCTGGCCGGCAACGTCGGCGTCGCCGTCGGCAACGTCCTGGGCGGCATCGCGATCCAGACCGTGGTGCTCGCGGCGCTCGACGCGTTCGGGGTGCGCGGCCGCCATCCCCTGACCTACCGGGCGGCCTCGCTGGTCCTGGTGCTCGAAGGCATGCTGGTCGTCGCCGTCCTCTCGGTGGTCGTCGCGGGGTCCCAGCTGCCGGCGGGAGTGATCGTGTGGCGCGTGACGCCCGAGGCGTTGCTGATCGCGGTGTTGTGGGTGATCGGTCTGCTGCTGCTGCAGCGCGCTGGGCAGCGGCTGCCCTGGCACGAGTCGGGCGAGGCGCCCGATAATCAGGACAAGCCGCGCGGGCACAGCCAGCAGAAGACCGAGCAGCAGGCGACCGCCAAGGGCACGAGCGCCGCTCGTGCCGCGACGACCTTCGGCATCGCCGCCGTCGTCACGCTCGTCGCCGGCGTCATCCTCGAGCGCAGCGGCGACGCCATCGCCACGCACGTCGGCCTCTCGGGCGTGCTCTTTGGTGCCACGATCCTCGCGGCCGCGACCTCGCTGCCCGAGCTCTCAAGCGGTCTGACGTCGGTGCGCAACGGCGACTTCCAGTTGGCGATCAGCGACATCTTCGGCGGCAACGCGTTCCTTCCCGTCCTGTTCCTCGTCGCGACGCTGGTCTCAGGCAAGGCGGTGTTGCCGCATGCCCAGGACACCGACATCTACCTCACGGCGGTCGGCATCCTGCTGACGCTGGTCTACATGGCCGGGCTCCTGTTTCGGCCCACCCGGCGGATCGGGCGCATGGGCACCGACTCGCTCGTCGTCATCCTGCTCTACGCGGCGGCCCTCGCCGGGCTGTTCGCGATCGCCCGGAGCGGGTGAGACGATGGCAACCACCGGGTCCGCACACCGTGATGTGAACGGAACGTTCGTGACGATTGCCGTCCGTGGCTCGCACGGGACCCGCACCGCCACGGCCCCCGCGCCGTGACACGAACCCGATCCCGCCCGGCGATCGCCCGGGTTCGAGCGTCTGCCGCTGGGTCGGCTCACGGACGAGCACGATGTCATCGAGTTGGCCGCGGATTTGCTGGGGAGCCGCGTCGCGTCCGCGGGGCCGAGGAGCCGGGATCTCTGTACTCCCCAGCTACTCCCACTCGTCGGATCAGCCGGGTTCGCGTCGGCCCGCTCAGCCAGAATCGCGGCTATGGGCCGTATCGACGCGGGCGCTCGGCCCAGCCACCGCTCCCGCGAGGCGTCAGGCGTCGCCGGCGGCTTCCGGTAGTGCGCCGAGGAATGGCCGGGCGGGAGCCGCGGGCGCATCGACGTGCGTGGCGAACACCTGTCCGGATCGTGGTGCGGCTGCGAGCTCAGCGGCGGTGAGGCGGGCCGTGGCGGACGTGATGAACAGCGTTCTACCGTCCGTGTCGCCGTGGCAGCAGCTCGTCGTGTGCGGTGCGCCCGTACGCACTTCCTCGATCAGGCGACCGGCGGGGTCGTAGCGCCGCACCGCACCGCCGCGCCAGAACGCCACCCAGATCATGCCCTCCGCGTCGACGGTGAGACCGTCCGGGACGCCGTCGACCGGCGTCGGCTCGACGAAGGTTCGGAGCGGGCCCAACTCGCCTCGATCCGTGTCGTACGGGGCCTGGTACACCACGCCATGGCCCGAGTCGCTGTAGTAGAAGATGGAGCCGTCAGGGCTCCAGTCGATCCCGTTCGAAACCTGGCGGTCGCGTAGCACGCGGGTGACGCGGCCGTCCAGGTCGACCCGGAAGAGCGAGCCGGCGCCGGGTCGCTCGTCGTAGGCCATGCTTCCCGCCCAGAGGCGCCCGGCGTGGTCGCACTTGGCGTCGTTCATCCGAACGACACCGCGCTGCCCGCGCTCGGGCTCCGCGAGCACGCGAACGGTTCCGTCGGTCGCCAGGTGCGCGAATCCCGACCCGGCCGCGAGCAGCCACCCGTCCCCGCCACCGCCTCTTGGCAGGGCCGCCCCGAGGTGGAGACCCGTGTGGTAGCGAATCCGCTCGGAGAGGATCCCGTTCTCGCCGCTGCCGACGATCAGCGTTCCTTTGAGGACGTCGACCCAGGTCAGGCAGCCGGGCCGAATCGAAAGCGGCCCCTCGCCAAGTTCGAACGCCTCCTCGAAAGCTACATCGGCTGTCGTCGTCCGCCTGGTTGCACGCATGGCTGGAGTGTGGCCATGAGTGATTGGCGGCGTGCTGCCCCGGGCATGGTGCCGACGTGCTGGCGGCGCAGGACATCTCGTTCGAGATCGAGACCGGCGGGTCCGTGGCGCTCGACGTCTCCGTCCCGGCGATGGTGCTCGACCTGCTCGACGAGCTACGACGCGATCTCGGTCCGGGTCTGCTCGTCATCACCCACGACTCGGGTGTCGTCGCCACGACAAAGCGGCGGCTCGCCGCGGCGCCGACGATACCGGCTTGACCGTGGTCGGGCTCGAGAACACGGTGGCCGTCGTGACGGGTGGAGCATCCGGCATAGGGCGCGCCATCGTTGAGCGGTTGCACGTCGAGGGCTGCCGCGTGGCCTGCCTGGACCTCGACCGCACGCGCGGGGAGGAGCTTCGCGACCGGCTCGGAGTGATGTTCGTCCCGTGCGACGTCACGCGCGAGACAGAGATCGCAGCGGCGCTCAACACGGTGGCAGCCGCCCTGGGCCCGGTCGGAATGCTCGTCAACAACGCGGGCATCAATGCCTACGGGGACGCGGGCGAGATGACCGAGGCTGAATGGGATCGGTTCTTCGCCGTCGACCTCAAGGCGGCATGGCTGTGCACCAAGCACGCCCTGCCGCAGCTGCGGCAGTGCGGTGGTGGCGCGATCATCAACATCGCGTCCATCCATTCGTTCCTGACCACGCGCGGCATGTTTCCCTACGCCGCGGCGAAGTCAGGCGTCGTAGGGCTGACGCGGAGCCTCGCGCTCGACCACGGGCACGAAGGCATACGCGTGAACGCGGTCTGCCCGGGCTGGGTCCGGACGCGGCTCGTGCAGGAGTGGTTCGATCAGCAGCCAGATCCGGCGGCCGCGGAGTTAAGCGTGCTGGCCGCGCATCCGATCGGGCGCATCGGGAGCCCGGAGGAGATCGCGGGCCTGGTGGCCTTCCTGGGCTCGGACGACGCGACGTTCTTCACGGGCGCGGCGTTGCTCGTCGACGGTGGGCTGAGTGCGCGGTTCGCGGTGTGAGCTCGCCATCGAGACGGTGTGGTAGAGGAGTCACGTCATGAAGATCGTGGAGGTCCGCTCGCTGGTACTGGGCACCGCCTGGCGCAACCTGACCTTCGTCGTCGTGCGCACTGACGACGGCCTCGAGGGCGTCGGCGAAGTTCGCATGGTCAATAACACCGAGGCGCTTCTCGCCTTCTTGCGCGAGACTGCTCGTACGCAGGTCATCGGAGCCGACCCGTTTGACATCGAGGCGCTCGTCCGCCGCGTCTGGCGCGACAATTACCAGCGTGCAGGGGACTTCGCGATGGCGGTCGCGGCGGTCCTCGAGATGGCGTGCTGGGACATCGTCGGCAAGGCCACGGGCCAGCCCGTCTATCGCTTGCTGGGCGGCGCGGTGCGCGATCGCATCAAGGCGTACGCGAACGGCTGGTACAAGGTCGAACGCACACCCGAGGGATTTCACGCCGCCGCGGGGCGAGTGGTCGAGGCGGGCTATCGCGCGCTGAAGTTCGATCCCTTCGGAGCAGGATGGTACGAGCTGGAGCGAGACGAGGAGCGCCTCGCGGTCGAGCTCGTCGAGGCGGTCCGCGACGCCGTAGGACCGGACGTCGAGATCTTCATCGAGATGCACGGCCGGTTCACCCCGGCTCAGGCCATCGAGGTCGCCCGTCGCCTGGAGCCCTTCCGCCCGGGCTGGATCGAGGAGCCGGTGCCGCCGGAGAACATCCGCGCGCTGCAGAAGGTCTCCGAGCGCGTGCGCGTTCCCGTTGCGACGGGTGAGCGGATCCATACCCGGCACGAGTTCCGAGAGGTTCTCGAGCTTCAGGCAGCTGATGTGATCCAGCCCGACCTCACGATGTGCGGCGGGATCCTGGAGACGAAGAAGATCGCCGCATGGGCCGAGGCCTACTACGTCCTCGTGGCGCCGCACAACGTCGGAGGCCCGGTCTCGACCGCCGCCGCACTGCATCTCGCCGCGTGCACGCCGAACTTCAAGGTCCAGGAGCACTTCAACGACTTCGCGGAGGCCTACGTCAAGCATGCCGCGCCCGGCAACCCGGAGGTCGTCGACGGTGCGTTCGCGCTGCCTGAGGGCCCGGGCCTCGGCGTGGCGCTAGACGAGGACATGATCAAGGAGCATCCGCCGCGGGCGGTCCGCTTCGACCTCTTCGAGAGCGACTGGCATCTCCGGCTCGGTAGCGCGGCGGACGAGGAAGGTTGATGTCGGGCGTCGAGCAGTACCTCACCTCGATCGGCCTGCCGGCGGGCGACCTGCACGGGCTGCCCGGATCGGACAAGCGATTTCCCGACGGCGCCCAGTACCGCGTCGAGATCCCCAGCACGGAAGGCCCCGCGGCGCTCGAGGCCGTTCTCACGGCCGCCGACCGGCTCGATGTGCGCGTCCACCGCGTCTCGCAGGGTTCCGGCGTCTTCATGCTCACGGACGAGGAGCTGGACGCGATGGCGGAGATCGCCCACGCGGCCGGCGTCGAGGTCAGTCTCTTCGCACGCCCGAATGCCGGCTGGGACATCTCCGCGCAGGCTCGGTCGGTGGGCGGCGGTTCGCTCGCCCCGGCGATCCGCGGTGGCGATCAGCTGGTTCATGCGCTCGAGGACATCCGGCGGGCTGCGGACCATGGATACAGGAGCGTGCTGATCGCCGACGTGGGCCTTCTCGCAGTCTTCGGCGAGATGCGTCGTGCCGGCGAGCTTCCGCCCGAAATGCAGGCGAAGGTCTCCGTGATGCTGCCCATCGGGAATCCTGCGACGGCGAGAACGCTCGTGGACCTCGGAGCGGACACCCTGAACCTGCCGACGGACCTCACGCTCGCGCAGATCGCCTCGATCCGCGCTGCAGTCGACGTGCCGCTGGATATCTACGTCGAGGCGCCCGACACCACAGGTGGCTTCGTGCGGCTGCACGACATCCCGGAGATCATCCGCATCGCTTCACCCGTCTACGTCAAGTTCGGCCTCCGCAACGCGCCGGACGTGTATCCCGCCGGCGGGCACCTCGAGGCGATCGTGCTCTCTTCGTGTCGCGAGCGCGTGCGTCGCGCGCGGCTCGGCATGGAACTGCTGCAACGCACGTCGCCGGGCGCCCAGACGTCGAAGCTCGGCGCGGCAGGGTTGGCGGTGCCGCGAGCGGACGTGGCGACGCGATGACCGAACCCCTGCGCTGGGGGCTGATCGGCACGGGCGCAATCGCCGAGACCTTCGCCGCGGACCTGACCCTCACCGACTCCGGGCGGGTGGTCGCCGTCGGGTCTCGCCAGAGGAACTCGGCCGACCGCTTCGCCGATCGGCTCGGCATCGCCAACCGACACGCGAGCTATGAAGCGCTGGTGGCCGACCCCGAGGTCGAGGTCGTCTACGTGGCCACGCCGCACCCGGTGCACCATGCCGCCGCGCTGCTCGCGCTTCGCGCCGGCAAGCCGGTGCTGGTCGAGAAGCCGTTCACGATGAACGCCACCGAGGCCGCGGACCTGGTCGCGACCGCGCGCAGTGAGAGCGTGTTCCTGATGGAGGCGATGTGGACGCGCTTCCTGCCCCATGTCGTGGAGATCCGGCGGCTCCTCGGCGACGGGTCGCTCGGCGACATCGTCACGGTCTCGGCTGACCACGGCCAGTGGTTCCCGCAGGACCGCGGGTCCCGGATGTTCGCTCCGCAGCTCGGGGGCGGTGCGCTGCTCGACCTCGGGATCTACCCGGTCTCGTTCGCGTCGATGGTGCTCGGCACTCCGGAGCGGATCGTGACCATGGTCGATCCGGCGTTCACGGGTGTCGACGCCCAGAGCTCGATGGTGCTCGGGTACGCCGGAGGGGCGCAGGCGATCCTGACGTGCACGCTGCGCGCCGACAGCCCGACCCGCGCCGCGATCGTCGGCACGCGGGCGCGAATCGAGATCGACGGCGACTTCTACGCGCCCACATCGCTACGCCTCGTGCCGCGCACGGGGGAGCCGACGTGCTTCAGCGCCTCGACGCCGGGACGCGGCCTCTGGCGCCAGGCCGACGAGGTGGCCCGCTGCCTACGGGATGGGCTGCTCGAGAGCCCGGGCATGCCGCTCGACGAGAGCGTGGCGATCATGCGCACCATGGACGCCATCCGCGCCCAGCCCGTGCGCTGAGCGCGGTTCAGGTCGCGTGCAGCGTGCGCACGAGCCGTCGCCGCGGCGCGCCCCGGTGCGCGGAGCCCCCGGGATCGCGGAGCAGCTCGCGGATCGAGGTGGGGTCGGCGATCAGCTCGCGCAGCGCGAGTGCCGCGGCCCCGCGGACCGCGGCGACCTCCCCGAGTGGCGACGGCACGATCCGGCACGAGGCACAGTCAGTTGCCAGCGCCCCGGAGCTGAGCGCCTCGCGCAGCGGGGGCTGCAGCCATTCCGCCAGTGCGCCGAGGCAGCCGCCGAGCACGACCGCCTCGGGGTCGAGCAGGTTGACCATGTCGGCGAGCCCGATCCCCAGCCATCGGCCCATCCGCCCAACGGCGGCGGCGGTGTCGGCGTCGCCCTCCCGGATGCGCGCGGCCAGCCCCCTGGCCGCAACCGGCGCGGTCGCGGACGGGACGTCGTGGTCGGCGGCGATGGCCATCAGCGCGTCCTCGCCGACCAGCATGGCGAGGCAGCCACGGCTGCCGCACGTGCAGGGCGGTCCTTCGGGATCGACGGTCACGTGACCGAGCTCTCCGGCGAAGCCGTGGGCTCCTCGGTACAGCTCGCCGTGGAGCACGATCCCGGCGCCGACACCGTGCGGTGAGGAGACGTAGACGAAGTCGCGCAGCCCGCGCCCGGCGCCGGCCCACAGCTCGGCGAGCGCGCCGAGGTTGGACTCATTGTCCGCTCGCACCGGCAGCTCCGGGCGGCCTAGCCGCTCGGCGAGCATCTCGACGATCGGGACCCGCTTCCAGCCGAGGTCGGGAGACGCGACCGACAAGCCGGCCTCGACGTCGACGAGGCCGGGCGCGGCGATCGTCACGCCCACCGCGGGCAGCCGGTCGCGGTCCGCGAGGTCGAGCGCGTCGCCCGCGAGCTCCGCGAGCCGGTCGATCACGTGCTCGGGGTCGCTGGCGCGGTTGTTGACCGTCACCTCGCGGGCGTAGCGCACCTGGCCGGAGAGATCGGTGGCGCAGGCGGACAGGTAGTCGAAGTGGATCTCGAGCCCGAGCGAGAACGCGCCGTCGGGGTTGAGCTGGACCGTCTGCGCCGGACGCCCGACCATCCCCGTGCGCTCGTCGTCGCCGGTGCCCTGCAGCAAACGCGTCGAGACCAGCTCCGCGACGAGACTCGAGACGGTCGTCTTGTTCAGCCCCGTCTCGGCGGCGATCCGCGCCCGTGAGAGGGGCCCGCGCGCGGCGACGTGCTGGAGCACGACGCCGAGGTTCGCCCGGCGCACCGCGCGCTGATCGACCGGTGCGAAGGGGGCCAGGGTCGCGGCGCCGTGGATCGTCACCGCCATGACGCTAGACGGTCCGACAAGTCGCCACAAGCCGTTTGCACTTGACAGCTGGGCCCTGATCCGATTAGTTGCGCGTCACGACCAATGAATCTGCCGGTGACCGCCAGCCGTGGTGTCCTCGACGCCGCCGTAGACGTCGACTACATGCGTCGGGTGATCGAGCGGCTTGCGGCGACGGGCTCGAGCCCGCTCGGCTTCCGGCTGGCCGGCACGCCGGAAGAGGTCGCTCTGAGCGGATGGATCGCCGAGCAGATGGAGGCGATCGGTCTCGTCGACGTCGCGCTCGAGCCGGTTCCCGTGGACGCCTGGCGCTTCCGCGGCGCGTTCGTGCAAGCGCTGGGGCGGGTGATCGAGTGCGCCTCGTTCGGTGGCGCCGTCCCGACGCCCAGCGGGGGCGTCGGGGGCGAGCTCGTGTTCGTCGGGCGAGGGACGCGCGACGAGATCGAGGGGCTCGACCTGCGCGGCAAGGTCGTGATCATCGACTGGCGCGGGACCGACCTCCTGTGGCCGTCGATGCCCGCGGCGGAGGCGGCGCGCGCCGGAGCGGTCGCGGCGCTGGTCACGTCGCTGCCGGGCGGGTACTTCTACCAACGCGAGGGCGCACTCGGCGCCTTCGACACCTACGGGCTGCCGGACGCCATCCCGATGCTGAGCCTGCGCAAGGAGGACGCGCGGGACCTCATCGACGCCGCCGCTCGCGGTTCGCTGCAAGTGGGTGTCACGCTCGACGCCGAGGTGCAGCGAGGAGCGACGGCCTATAACGTCGTCGGCACGCTCAGGGGCCGGCGCGACGGCAGCCCGATCGTCGTCGCGGGCCATCACGACGCCTGGTTCTACGGCGCGCTCGACGACGCGTCCGGCGTCGCGTCGACGCTCGCGATCGCGAAGGCCATGCGCGATACCGGGTACGTCCCCGACGGACCGATCGTCTTCGGCTCGCACACCGCCGAGGAGTTCGGGATGCTCAGCGCGCCCTTCGACTACTGCATCGGAGCCGGCTGGCAGATCCAGCACGAGCACCCCGAGTGGGCGCAGGACGCCGCGCTCTACCTGAACCTCGAGGGCACCGGCATGCCGCGGCCGCTGCTGCTCGAGGCGCCGCCGGAGCTCGCGTCCTTCGCGGCCGACGTCTGCGCCGCTGCCGCGGCGGACGGACTGCTCTCCCATGGCGTCATCGCCGACGTGCCACGGCCGTGGACCGAGGCGTGGCCCTTCCTCGCGATGGGCGTGCCGGCGGTCAACGTCAACTCCCACCACCTCGACTTCTTCCGGACCGAGTACCACACCCAGTTCGACGATCCGAGCTTCCTCGACTACGACAACCTCGGCGACCTGACGCGCGTCTACGCCCGCCTGATCGTCGCCGCCGACGCGCGCGAACGCCGGATCCTCGAGCCGGCCGCGCGGGCGGCCGACGTCCACCGCCGCGGGCGCCTCGACGACGCCCGCGGCGCCGGTGCGCGGGTCGAGCCGCTCGAGGAGGCGCTCGCGAGCTACGAGCGCGCGGCGGTCACGGCCACTCCGCGCGCGGCCCGCCGCGCCTTCGCGCAGCTCGCGCAGGCGCTCGAGTCCATCGACGCCGCCGAGGCGCCCGCGCTGCTGCACGAGCAGGCGCTCCGCGACGTGCAGGCCCTCGACGAGGCGGAGGCGGCGCTCGCCGCCGGCGACCTGGCAGGCGCCGCGGACGCGGCCGAGCGCGTCGGGCGCAACGTGCTGGCGCGCGACCTCTCCGACGAGCTCGTCGAGCTCGACGCCGAGCGCCACAGCGCCGCGCACGAACGGCTCGCCTGGGCGGAGCTCGGCCACCTGACTGCCTCGCCCGTGCTCAGCCATGAGCTCGCGGCGCTGCGCGCCGGGTCGGTGCCCGACCTCGCGGGAGCGAGGCGGCGCAGCGCCGAGGATCTCGACGAGCGCATCCACGCGACGACCGAAGCGTTCAACCGAGCGGCTGCCCTGCTCGATGACCCCGTGGGGCCAACGGAGGAAACATGACGCACGTCCTACAGCGATGCCTTGCGGGACTCGCGATGATCGGCGCGGCGGCGGCGGTCGGTGGTTGCGGTGGCGGAGGCGGTGGAAGCGGCTCGGGGGATCCGAGCAGCCGGCAGGGCGGGAGTAGTTCGACGGTCAAGCGCGGGGGCGTGTTCCGCATCGCCGCCAACGACGGCATCGACACGATGAACCCGTTCAACGCGATCAACAGCGACACGCACAACGCGTTCCAGAACATCTATTCGTTCCTCGTCCAGTACGACACGAAGACGTTCGACTACGCCGGTGATCTCGCGACGAGCTGGAAGACGCTCAACGGCGGCCGCGACTGGCGCTTCAAGATCCGCTCGAACGCCAAGTGGAGCGACGGCCGGCCGTTGACGGCCAAGGACGTCGCCGACGTCATGAACTGGGCCACGTCGCCCAAGCTCGACGGCCTCGGGCTCGTGGGGGAGATCTTCGGCGGGCACCTCAAGAGCGCCTCGGCCTCGGACCCGCAGACGCTGACCCTGCACTACGACCAGCCCGTCGCCATCGTGCTCTCCAAGCTCGCGAAGTGGCCCATCCTCGACCCGAAGCAGTGGCTGGGGTTCAAGACGGCGGCCGCCGCCGGGCAGTTCCAGAACACGGCCCCGATCAGCTCGGGTCCCTTCGTCGTCACGAGCTACGCGAAGCGCCAGCTCCTTCTCACCAAGGCCAACCCTGACTATTACGGCCGCAAGCCCTACATCGACGGCTGGGGCCTGAAGCAGTACGACAACATCGACGCCGCGATCCAGGCGCTGACGAGTGGGGAGATCGACGCCGTCGAGGCGGTGCCCGGTCCCTCGTTCGCCTCGCTCTCGCGCAACAAGTCGCTGAAGGCCGTCGCCGCGCCGAGCGCCTTCGTGTCGGACCTGATCATCAACTCCAACCCCAACAAGACGAGCCATCGCGAGCTGCTGAACCCGAAGCTGCGCGAGGCGTTCGCCGACGCGATCGACAAGTCGTCGCTCGTGCGGCTCATCCACGCCGGCAAGGGACAGCCGGCGGACTCGATCGTGCCCAAGGCCTACGGCAAGTTCCCGGGCACGAGCAAGCCCTCGCACGCTCCGGGCCTTCCACAGGACCACTACGACCCGGCGGCGGCCAACCGCATCCTCGACGGCCTGGGCTACAAGCGCGGGGCGGGGGGGACGCGGGTGGCCAACGGCGCGCCGATGAGCTACACCGTGATCGTGCCGACCGACGCCTACACCGGGGTGACCCGCGTGTCCGACCTGTTCAAGCGCTGGTTCTCGGCGATCGGCGTCAACCTGACGATCAAGCCGCTCGACTCGACCGCGGCCTACAACGAGATCATCGGCACGCAGGCGGCGACCAAGACGCCGCAGAACTCCTACAAGACGTTCGACCTCTCGCTGTGGAACTGGACCTCGCGTCCTGATCCCGAGTCGCTGTTGTTGGTGGCCACGACCGACTCGTACGGCTCGCTCAGCGACAGCGGATACAGCAACCCGGCCTACGACCGGGACTACCGGCGCCAGTTCACGGAGATCAACCCCGACAAGCGCCTGGCCATCCTCTGGGAGATGCAGCGGATGCTGGCGCGCGACCGGCCCTACATCCCGCTCGTGTGGGCCGACAAGCTGCAGGCGTGGAGCACGAAGTGGACCGGCCTTAGGGAAACTCCGCAGGGCTTCTTCAACGAATCCTCCAACGCGAACCTGCTGAACGTCCACCAGGCCGGGTGACCCCGTGCGCGGACTCGACTACGCCCTCAAGCGGGTCGGGTTCGCGCTCATCACCCTGTTCGTCGTCATCACGATGAACTTCTTCCTGTTTCGCGTCCTGCCGGGCAACGCGGTCACCAACCTGGGTCGCGACGCCCGGCTGAGCCCGGACGCGCAGCACGCGTTGCGGGTGCAGTTCGGCCTCGACAAGTCCGTCGGCGGGCAGTACCTCGCCTACCTGCAGCAGCTCGCGCACGGCAACCTGGGGATCTCCTATCAGAGCCGCGCCCCCGTGCTGCGCGAGCTCACCACGGAGCTCAAGAACACGGTGCCGATGGTCGGCATCGCAACCGTCATCGCGGTCATCCTCGGCATGGCCACCGGCGTGATCGCCGCATGGCGGCGCCGTACGTGGGCCGACTACGGGTCGGTGGCGACCGCGCTGATCTTCTACGCGATGCCCGTGGCCTGGCTGGGGCTCATGCTCCTGCTGCTGTTCAACGGCGCGTTGCCCGCGGGTGGGATGTACGACGACTTCGCGGTGCACACCACGCTGCTCTCGAAGTGGGCCGACGCCGGGAAGCACATGATCCTCCCGGCGGCCACGCTGGCGCTCGGCCTCTACGGCCAGTTCACCGTCATCACCCGCTCGGCGATGCTCGAGACGATCGGGGAGGACTACGTGCTGATGGCCCGCGCCAAGGGCCTGCCCAACGGCCGCGTGATCACCCGCCACGTGCTGCCCAACGCGCTGCTGCCGATCACCACGCTGGTGGCGCTCTCGCTCGGCTTCGTCGTCGGCGGGGCCATCCTCGTCGAGACGGTGTTCTCGTGGCCTGGGATCGGCCAGGCGGTCTTCCGCGCGCTCGCCCAGCGAGACTACCCGATCCTCCAGGGCGCGTTCCTCCTGCTCGCCGCCTCGGTGATCCTCTGCAACCTGCTCGCCGACCTGCTCTACCTCAAGCTCGATCCGAGGACGGCGACGTGATCCGCCGGGTGCTCAAGGGCAACCGCGCCGCCCTGCTCGGCGCCGTCCTGCTCGCCGTCATCCTCCTGGCCGCCATCTTCGCGCCGCTGATCGCGCCCTACGGCCCGCGCACGCAGGGCACGAGCGCCGCGTCGGTGTTCTCGCCCCCGTCGGGCCGCCACCTGCTCGGCACCGACGACGCGGGCGGCGACGTCTTCTCCGAGCTGCTCTACGGCGGGCGCATCTCGCTGATCGTCGGCTTCACCGCCACGCTCATCTCCATCCTGGTGGGCGGAGCGGTGGGCGTCACCGCCGGTTACTTCGGCCGCTGGGTCGACACGGCGCTCATGCGCATCACCGACTACTTTCTCGTCCTGCCCGACCTGGCATTGATGATCGTGCTGGCGGCGGTCTTCGGGCCCAGCCTGCGCAACATCATCCTCGTCATCGGGCTCCTGCGGTGGACCTCCACGGCGCGGGTGATCCGCGCGCAGGTCCGCTCCGTCCGGGAGCGGACCTACGTGAAGCGGGCGCGGGCGCTCGGGGCGCGCGACGGGTACATCCTGCGCCGCCACGTGCTCCCGCAGATCGCGACGCTGGTGATGGCCAACACCGTCCTCACCATCGCGATCGCGATCTTCACCGAGACGTCGCTCTCGTTCCTCGGGCTCGGCGACCCGAGCGCGGTGAGCTGGGGGACGATGCTGCACTTCGCGTTCAGCAGCGGGGCGATCTCGAGCCGGGCCTGGTGGTTCGTGCTGCCGCCGGGCATCGCGATCATCCTCGTCGTACTCGCCTGCTCGCTCATCGGACAGGCGCTCGAAGACTCGCTCAACCCCCGCCTCGCCGTCTCGCACCTGTCGCCCCGGCGCTTTCGCATCCGGCCTGCGCCCGAGGCGTGATGCTCGTCGTCGAGGATCTCCACGTCGGCTTCGAGCTGCCCGACGGCACGGAGCTCCAAGCCGTCCGCGGCGTCTCCTTCGAGCTCTCGCCCGGTGAGCGCTTCGCGCTCGTCGGCGAGTCGGGCTGCGGCAAGTCGACGACGCTCATGGCGCTCATGGGACTGCTCCCCTCGAACGCGTGGGTGAGCGGCAGCGTGCGCATGGCCGGCGACGAGGTCCTGAGCGACGAGCGCCGGATGCGGGCCCTGCGCTGGAGGGAGCTGGCTCTGGTGCCGCAGGGCGCGATGAACGCGCTGAACCCGGTTCGCACGGTCGGGCGCCAGATCGTCGAGCCGATGCTGCTGCACGGCACGGCGCCGTCACGGCGCGCGGCGACGGCGCGGGCGCGGGACCTCTTCGGGCTCGTGGGACTGCCCGCGGATCGGCTCGAGCGCTACCCGCATGAGCTCTCGGGCGGCATGCGCCAGCGAGCGATGATCGCCATGGCGCTGGCCTGCGAGCCCAAGATCCTGCTGGCCGACGAGCCGACGACCGCGCTGGATGTGATGGTCCAGGCCCAGATCCTCGCGCTCGTGCGCCGGCTGTGCGATGAGCTCGGGCTCGCGCTCGTGCTGGTCACCCACGACCTCGGGGCGGTCGCGCAGCTCTGCGATCGCGCCGCGGTGATGTACGCGGGGCGGCTCGTGGAGGTCGGCCCGGTCGAAGCCCTCTTCCACGACCCCCGCCATCCCTATACGCGACGCCTGTTCGAGGCGACGCCGCGGCTGGGCGGCGAGGGGCGCGCGACCTCGATCCCCGGCGCCCCGCCCGCGCTAGACCAGCCGCTCCCCGGATGCCCGTTTCTGCCGCGATGCGACCGCAGCTTCGACCGCTGCCCGGTCGATGATCCCGCGCTGATCGAGGTGGCACCCGGCCGCCGGGCGGCGTGTCATCTCAACGACCCGGCGCACAGCCGCACGGGAGCCGCAGCGTGAGCGAGAAGGCGGAGCCGCTGCTCGACGTGCGCGATCTGCACGTCGCCTTCCCGGTCCCCCGCGGCGTCGCCGGCACGCTGGCGCGCCGTCCCCGCCGCGAGGCGCGCGCGGTCGACGGAGTGTCCCTGCAGCTGCGGGCGGGGGAGATGCTCGCCCTTGTCGGCGAGTCGGGTTGCGGGAAGTCGACGACGTCGCTGTCGATCCTGCGGCTCGTCGCGGCGACGAGCGGCAGCATCCGGCTCGACGGCGAGGACATCACCTCGGCCTCGGCCGGCGGGCTACGGCGGCTGCGGCGCCGCATGCAGCTCATCTACCAGGATCCGTATCAGTCGCTCAACCCCCGGCTGCGTGTCCGCGACGCCGTGGCCGAGCCCCTGGTCGTGCACGGCGTGCGCGACGATCGTGACGGTCGCGTGGCCCGGGCCCTTGAGGCGGCGGGACTGACGCCGGCCGAGACATACCTGGACCGGCGCCCCCACGAGCTGTCGGGTGGGCAGCGCCAGCGGGTGGCGATCGCCGCGAGCCTCGTACTCGAGCCGGAGCTGCTGGTGGCCGACGAGCCCGTCTCCATGCTCGACGTCTCCGTGCGCGCCGGAGTGCTGCGCGTGCTTGACGGCCTGCGTCAACGCGGCATCGGGATCCTGATGGTCACGCACGACCTGTCGACCGCGGCGCAGTTCGCCGACCGTATCGCGGTGATGTATCTCGGCCGCATCGTCGAGGAGGGCCCCGCGCGCGAGGTCATCGCACACCCGCGCCACCCGTACACCGCCGCGCTGGTCTCCGTCGTGCCGGATCCCGACCCGCGCCACCTCGGCCGGCAGCAGATCCTGAGCGGCGAGACGCCCGACGCCACGCGCATTCCCTCCGGATGCCGCTTCCACCCGCGCTGCCCGGTGCGGCTCGAGAGCTGCTCGGAGCTCGACCAGCCGCTCGAGCAGGCGCATGGCGCCGTGTTCGACCACCGTGCGGCCTGCGTCCACGCGCGCGAGGGCACCCCCTCGGGTGGCGTCCGGACCGAGCCCGCCGCCCAGCCATGACGCGGGTCGGGAGGGTGGAGCGACTCTGGCGCTACCCCGTGAAGTCGATGATCGGCGAAGAGCTGCCGTTCGCCGACGTGGGACCCCACGGCCTGCTCGGCGACCGGGGGCGCGCGCTGGTCGACGACGCGCGCGTAGGATCCGCGAAGCAGTCCAAGCGCTGGCCGGAACTGTTCGCGACGCGGGCCGAGTACCTGCGCGAGCCCACAGCCGCGGACCTCGCTCCCCCCGTCCGGCTGACGCTGCCCGACGGCACGCGCATGACGAGCGACGACGAGCGGCTGCCGGCGCTGCTGAGGAGGCGATTCGGGCGCGAGGTGCACCTGACCGACGCGCCGCCCGACCGCGCGCGCTCCGGTGAGGAGCTCGACGACGGCCGCGAGGCGAGCTTCGAGCTCCATCGAGGGACGTTCTTCGACGACGCCGTCCTGCATCTGGTGACCACGACGGCGCTCGCCAGGCTCGCGGCCGAGCACCCGGCCGGGGAGTTCGCCCCGGAGCGCTTTCGCCCGAACGTCCTGATCGCCCCCTCCGACGGGCGGCCCGGCTTCCACGAGGATGCTTGGATCGGCTGCCGGCTCGGTCTCGGCGATGAGGTCGAGCTCCGCGTCACCGGCGCCTGCCGCCGGTGCGTGATGGTGACCCTCGAGCAGGAGGGGCGCGCGCGCGACCCGCGCATCCTTCGCACCGCCGCGCAACTCCACGACGCCGAGGTCGGCGTCTACGCCGCCGTCGTCCGCGGAGGCCGCGTCCGGCCCGGCGACCCCATAACCCGTCTCGAAGGAGATCTGTGAGCACACCAGTCCAGCTCCGCTCGGCAATGCTTCCCAGCTTCGGCGTGCCTGCCCGGCGGCCGGCCATCGGAGCCGACGAGCACCGCGCTCGCATGGACGCGCTGCAGGCGGCGGTGGACAGTCGCTGGATCGTGGTCTACGGCGACCGCGAGCACTTCGCCAATCTCACGTTCCTATGCGGGTACGATCCGCGCTTCGAGGAGGCGCTGCTGATCCTCGGACCGGCGCGGACGCTGATCGTCGGGCTCGAGGGGGAGGCCTACGCCACGCTGATACCCGTCGCACTGGACGTCGTCGTCTGCCCGTCGCTGTCGCTCATGGGGCAGGACCGGGGAACCGGTCCGACCCTCGAGGAGGCCCTGCGCGCGGCGGGGATGCGCGATGGCGAGGACGTCGCGGTGGTCGGCTGGAAGGCGTTCGAGTCGTCCGAATGGGCGCTGCCGGTGCCGGCGCTCGCCGCGCCCGCCTTCCTCGTCGACCTCCTGCGCCACATCGTCGGTGTCGAGCACGTGGCCGACGCGACGGCGGCGCTCACGTCGCCCACCGCCGGGCTGCGCGCGCGCAGCTCGGCCGCGCAGATCGCGGTCTTCGAGTGGGCGGCGTCGCGGGCGTCAGAGGCGGTCCGTCGCATCGTGCACGCCGCCCGGCCCGGGATGACGGAGCAGGGCGCGGTCGGGGCGATGGGATACGCCGGCGAGCCGCTGAGCGTCCACGTCATGTTCGCCTCGGGGCCGGAGGTCGCGGTGGGGCTGCGAAGCCCGAGCAGCCGGGCGCTCGAGGCGGGCGACGCCGCGACGACGGCCGTAGGCCTGTGGGGCGGGCTGACCTGCCGGGCGGCGCTGCTCAGCGACGGCTCGAACGCAGCCGACACGACCTACCTCGAAGGCCTCGCCCTCCCGTACTGGCATGCCGTCGCGACGTGGTACGAGAGCCTGGCGATCGGCGTGACCGGCGGGGAGATCCACGCAGCGGTCCTCGCCAGTCTCGACGGCGCCGGCTTCGCGCCCGCGCTCAACCCCGGTCACCTCGTCCACCTCGACGAGTGGGTTCACAGCCCGATCCGGCCGCACGCGTCCGACCCCATCGCAAGCGGAATGACGCTGCAGTGCGACATCATCCCGACGACCAACCGCCCGGGCTGGGTGGCGAACTGCGAGGACACCGTCGCGCTTGCCGACGCGGAGCTGCGCGCCGCCCTGGGCCGCGAGTATCCGGACGTCTGGTCGCGGATCCTCGCCCGGCGCGCGTTCATGGCCGACGTCCTCGGCGTCCGTATCGCCGACGAGGTTCTCCCGCTCTCGAACACACCGGCCTGGTTCCCCCCATTCTGGCTTGCGCCGGAGCAGATTGCTGCGAGGACCCCAAACGACAGCCGTTAGGCGCTCCTCGGCGTCAAGGCGCCAGCCCGTCCGCGAGATCCGATGTGACGGTCGACCTGCCCGTTTTTGTACTCCCCGCTTACTCCCAACTCGACGGGCGCGCTGCGGCCGGGTGAGCCTCCTGGACCGCTCCCGGCCGTACGCGACGTCGAACCAGGGATCTCATAATCCGTCAGACGGTGGTTCGAATCCACCCCGGCCCACTGCAAAGCCATGCTGAACGCGGCGTTTTGAAGGGGCCGAGGAAGAGCCAGAAGGCCACTGGGGCACAACTGGAGTTCCCCCGCTTTCGTGCACTTGATCGCTGGGCTGGCTGGCTCGGCAGGCCGAGCACTCCGTCAAGACGATGTGCCGCGTGCTCGGCGCCAGTCGGTCGGGCTATCACGCCTGGGCGACTGCGGGCGGCCGTCGGCCCGGGCGCTGGAGGACGCTGACTGACCGAGCGCATTCGCGAGATCCACGCGCTCAACCGCCGCGTCTTTGTATCTATGCGCCGTGCAGGGCGAGACGGAGATGCAGGGTTTCGCCTGCCTCTCAGGCATCGCCCTCATCGATCAGCAACCGAACCAACTCGCGCCGTCCGGCAGGTCTCAGCCGCGCATTAGCCTGCGCATCCGGCCTCCGTCTGGATCGTCTCGGCGGACTCCCAGAACTCTCGGGACAGGCCCGGACGACTTCTCAGCCGCTCACAATCTCTCAGGCACGGCACCTAACGACGCCCGCTTACGGCCCGAATAAAAACCGGCTGGACGCGAAGGAGGTGTAGTGTCGCCTGGGGCGGTGAAGTGGCGATGCAACGCCCCAGGTTGGCGCCCCGCGGGCTGGAGCGAA
>JAXDHR010000045.1:0-11399 GCA_034664425.1 Solirubrobacteraceae bacterium | reverse complement strand
CCGAACTGGCGCTCGATCTGCGAGAGCGCGCCCTGCAGCGCGGCGTCGCGCTTGGCGTCCTGGGTGCTCATTCGGGGATGCTCCTCTGCACAGTCATCTGAAAACGGCCTCGCACGCTAGGTGGGGGTTCGGACGGAAACCCAGCCTGGCGGCCGCCGCGTCACGGAACAACGCTCGTTCGTGACCGATCAGGACCGAAAGCGTGCCCGCATGAGCGCCTCGTAGCGCGCGCCGGTGCGGTGGGTGTGCGAGGCGAACAGCGTCACCGGCCCCGCGGCGAACGCCACCGGCTCGGGGACGGCAGCGATGGCGTCCGCGCCACGCGGCGCCCGCGCTTCCGGCCGCAGCCGTCCGACGGTCACGTGCGCGCGGAACGGGCGCGACTCGGGCTCGAGCACCCCGGCCTCGACCAGCCCGCCGGCGACGCGCGCCTGCAGCGTGGCGAGCGCGCCGCCGGGATCGGCGACCGCCGCAGCCAGCACGCGCGCGCGTCGCGGCGGGAGCAGCAGCGGCTCCCCCAGCCGCAGGGCGGGCGCCGGGGCGTCGCCCACCGCCGTGCGCAGCACCTCCCCCACGGGGTCGACCAGCGCGGGATCGGAGGCGCCCAGGAACACGAGCGTGACGTGCAGGGAGGCATCGGGGACCGGCCGCCACGCCGCCGGGTCGGCGGCGTCGCGGAACGCCGCGAGCGCCCGCACGGCGACCTCGGGCAGCTCGAGCGCCGCGAACAGGCGCAGCCGGGCGGGAGCGCTCACGCGGCGAGGTCGAGCAGCAGCCGCCGCAGCGTATGCAGCGTGATCGTCGTCGTGCGCTCGCGGATGTCCGCGCGGCCGCCCGGCAGGTGGACCGTGCGGTCGATCCGCCGGCCGCCGCGCTCGGACACGGACAGGCAGACGGTCCCGACCGGCTTGGCCTCGGAGCCACCGCCCGGGCCGGCGATCCCGGTGATGCCGATGCCGACGTCGGCGGCGAAGCGCTCGCATGCCCCGTCGGCGAGCGCCGTGGCCACCTCGGGCGAGACGGCGCCATGGGTCTCGATCAGCGCGGGCGGGACGCCGGCGAGATCGACCTTCGCTGCGTTGGAGTAGACCGTCGCGCCGCCGAGCACGTACGCCGAGGAGCCGGCGCGGTCGGTCAGGCGGCCGGCCATCAGCCCGCCGGTGCAGGACTCCGCCACCGCGATCGTGCGCAGCGGCGGCCCGAGGAGCAGCCGGGCCACCACCTCGTCGATCGTCGCTCCGTCGCGCGAGAACACCCGCTCGCCGTGGCGGGCGAGCATCGCTGCCTCGAAGGCCTCGTAGTCGGACCGCGCCCCCGGCTCGAAGACCGTCGCGATCTCGATCTCGCCGCGGCGCAGGCAGGTGGTGATCTCGAGGTCCGAGAGCGGGACTCCGCCGGCCTCGATCTCACGCAGCGAGCGCGCGATCTCGGACTCGGGGAGGCCGAACATGCGCACGATCCGCTGCTCGTAGGTCCCTGCGCCGGCCAGGACGTCGCGGACCGGGGCGGTCGCGAGCGCGGCGGCCCACATCGGCCGCAGCTCACGCGGCGGTCCCGGGAGCACGACGACGAGCGGCCCGGAGCCGCTCGCCGGCGCGACGACGAGGCCGGGCGCCGTGCCGACCGGCTCGAGCACGGTCGCCCCGGCCGGGACCAGCGCCTGCTTGCGGTTGGCGGCGCGCAGCGCGTCCTCGTCGATGTCACGCCAGCGGGTGCGCAGCGAGGTGATGATCGCCCAGATCCGCTCCTCGAGCGCTTCGTCGAGGACCATCGACCGGCCCGCGAAGCCTGCGACCACATCCGCGGTGAGGTCGTCGGCGGTCGGGCCGAGGCCCCCGGAGGTGATCACCAGGTCCATCCGCTCGCGCGCGAGGAAGTCGAGCGCGGCGCGCAGATCCTGCGGGCGGTCGCCGACGATCACGATGTGGGCGAGCTGCACGCCGCGCTCGCGCAGCCGCTCCGACAGCCAGGGGCCGTTGGTGTCGGGGATGATGCCCGAGAGCACCTCGGTGCCGGTGACGACGATGCCCGCGCGGACGCTCATGCGCAGGCCGGCAGCTGCGCGGAGGCCAGGCGCCGCGGCTTGTGGCCCGAGCGCAGCTCGTAGCCGATCGGATTCGAGCTCGCCGCCACCTTGTAGGCCTTCCCGTTGACGAGCATCCGCACCGCGGCGGTGCCGAGCGTCACGCGGAAGCGCTTGCCCTTGAAGGTCGCGGTGCGCTGGCCGGCACGCAGCGTCTGGCCGGCGACGAGCGGCTTGCCGGCGGCGCTGACGAGGCAGACGTAGACGTCGCCCGTAGCGGCGAGCCGGACGTGGATCGGCGCGGTCGCGGCGGCCTTGCGGCGGGCCGCCCTGCGCTTGGCGGCGGCGCTGCGGTGGTGCGCCTGCGCCTGCGCGGTCGGGGTCGCGGTGGCCACCGACGCCCCCGGGGTCGCGCTGCTCCCGGGCCAGAGCTTGCCCAGCGCGAAGAGCGCTCCGAGCAGCACGACGATGAGGGCGCCGACCACGAGCACGGGCCCGAACGCCGCCGGCCGCCGCCGGCGGCGCTTGCGGCGCGGCTGCGCGCGGCCGGGCGCGAGCCCGCCGAAGGGCGCCGCCTCGCCGCCGCGCGGGTGCTCGTAGCGCCGCTTGTACTCGTCGACGATCCGCCGCGAGTCGAGCTCGAGGTAGTCCGCGTAGGACCGCAGGAACGTCTTCACGTAGGTGGGGCCGGGCAGCAGGCCCCACTCCTCGTTCTCGAGGGCGCGCAGGTACTTCGCCCGGATCTTCGTGGCCGACTCCACCTCGGCCATGTCGATCCGGCGTCGCATCCGCGCCTCGCGCAGCGTCTCGCCGATATCGGGCATGAGCACGGGCAAGGGTACGAACGTGCCGCTACTCGAGCCCGGCGTCCTCCCCGTCGGGCGGTGCGGCCTCCGGAACGGCCGAGCCGCCCGCGCGCTCGTCCAGCGCCGCGAGCACGCGCGGGACGTCGGGCTCGGAGATCAGCACCTGGCGCGGCTTGGAGCCCTCGTAGCCCGAGATCACGCCGCGGCGCTCGAGCATGTCGATCAGGCGCCCGGCGCGGGTGTAGCCGAGCCGAAGCCGGCGTTGCAGCATCGAGGTCGACGCGGTGCCCATCTCGGCGACGAGGCGGATCGCGTCGGTGAGCAGCGGGTCCTCGTCGGGATCGAAGTCCGGGTCGCCGCCGGACTCCTCGACCTCCGGCGTGACCTCCTCGAGCAACTCGGCGCGGAACTCCGGCTCGCCCTGGAGACGCCAGTCCTCGGTGAGGGACTCGATCTCGGACTCGTCGATGAACGCGCCCTGGATGCGCTGCAGGCGCGAGGAGCCGACGGGCGAGAAGAGCATGTCGCCCATGCCCAGCAGCGCCTCGGCGCCGTTCTGGTCGAGGATCACGCGCGAGTCGGTCTGCGAGGACACCGCGAAGGCGATCCGCGACGGCACGTTGGCCTTGATCATGCCGGTGATCACGTCGACGCGCGGGCTCTGGGTCGCGAGCACGAGGTGGATCCCGACCGCGCGCGCCTTCTGGGCGATGCGGATGATCGAGTCCTCGACGTCGGCGGGCGCGACCATCATCAGGTCGGCGAGCTCGTCGATCACGCAGAGGATGTACGGCAGTGGCGGCTGCTCGCGCGACGCGCGCACCTTGTTGAGCTCGATCAGCGAGCGCGTGCGCGCGAGCGACATGTACGAGTAGCGCTGCTCCATCTCGCGCACGAGGTTCTGCAGCGCCACCGCGGCCTTCTTCGGCGAGGTGATCACCGGCGTGAGCAGATGCGGGATCGAGTCGTAGTGGTTGAGCTCGACCTGCTTGGGGTCGACGAGCACCATCCGCACCTCGTGCGGCGTGGCGCGCAGCAGGATCGACGAGAGCATCGCGTTCACCGCGCCCGACTTGCCGGCGCCGGTGGTGCCGGCGACGAGCAGGTGCGGCATCTTGGCGAGATCGGCCCCGATCGCGCGTCCGGCGACGTCCTTGCCGAGCCACACGGTCAGCGGGGACCAGCCTTCGGGGGGCGCTTGCAGCACGTCGCCGAGGTGCACGATCCGCCGGCGGGCGTTGGGCACCTCGACGCCGACCGCCTGCTTGCCCGGGATCGGCGCGAGGATGCGGATGTCCGAGGCGGCGAGCGCGTACGCGAGGTCGTCCTTGAGCTGGGCGACCTTGCCGACCTTCGTGCCGGGCGCGAGGCGCAGCTCGTAGCGGGTGATGTGCGGGCCGGCGATCGTGCCGATCACGCGCGCCTCGACGCCGAAGTGCCCGAGCGCCTCGACGAGCTGGGCCGCGACCTTCTCCTGCCCGGCGGTGTCGGGCCGGGCCGCCTCGCCCGAGGAGCGCTTGAGGAAGCGGGCGTCGGGGACGTGCCACTCGAAGTCGGGTGAGTCCGTGACCGACGCGCGGTAGCGCCCCTGCGGGGTGAGGTCGGCGGGATCGACGGGCTGCGTGCCGGCGCGGGTGACGCCGGGCTCGTCCGTCTCGGGGTCCTCGGCGAGACGCGGCTCCTCGGCCGGTTCCTCGGGCTCGGGCTCGTGCGGCAGCACGGCCGCCTCGATCTCGCCGGTCGGCGCGTCGTCGTCGACCGCCGCGTCGACGCCGGGGATGAACTCGCCGGGATCGTCGTCGGCGTCCCAGCGGACCTCGTCGAGCGGGGCGGCGGCGGTTGAACTCCGGGTCACGCGCGGCTCGCCCACCTCGAGGTCGGCGAGCTCCTCGCGCGCCGGGCGCCGGCGGGTGCGGGTGACCGCGGCGCGCATCTCGGCATGCGAGTCGCGCAGCGCGCGGGTCGTCGTGCTCACGGAGTCGCTCGTCGCCTTCACGACGCCGGCGATCGATGCGCCGGTCAGCAGCAGGATGCCCGCGAGCAGCAGGAACAGCGCCACGATGTGCGCGCCCACGGAGCCGAGCAGCGTCGAGCAGATCCAGAACAGCCCCTCGCCGACCATGCCGCCGCGCTCCTTGGCCCACGCGGGATCCCAGTAGCCATGACGCGCGCCGGACGGGCCGAGCCCGAGCGTTCCCGCCGCGAGCGCGAGGGTCAGGCCCGCGAACAGGCACAGCGCGCCCGCGCGAAACGGGCGCACGGCGGGCAGGAACTCGCGCAGGACGACGATCGCCCCAGCTGCCATCAGCGCGACGGGGACGGCGTAGTGGACGTCGCCGACGAGCCAGCGCAGCCCCTCGACGGCCCAGCCGCCGATACGGCCACCGTCCCAGCCGAGCCAGATCAGGAAGGCGAAGAAGACGGCGGCGGCGACCAGGCCGAGGCCGAGCAGGTCGAGCTGGCGGTCGTCGAGGTGCGGCCGGCGGGACTTCTTGGCCGCAGGGCGCCGCTTCGCGCTGGAGGCGCGGGCGGGGCGGCGGCGTGCAGGGGCAGTTCGTGCGCTCATGTCGCACCCTGGGGGTTCGACGGCCGCCCGGGCGCTCCTGCGAACGCCTCGAACTCCTAATCGCCGGATGAAGGTTTGCCGCGGTCAGCGGCGTTCGCCGTACCATCATCGCCGTGGACGCACCGCCCCGCCCAGTACGCGTGCTCGTCGTCGAGGACGACAAGGAGATCGCCCAGGTCCTGCAGCGCTCGCTGCGCCTGGAGGGCTACGAGGTCAAGCTCGCGGGCGACGGCGTCCAGGCGCTCGAGGAGGCGCACGGGTTCCTCCCCGACGTGCTCGTGCTCGACCTCGGCCTTCCGCGGCTCGACGGCATCGACGTCGCCAAGCGGCTGCGCGACGGCGGCGACGACGTGCCGATCCTGATGCTGACCGCGCGCGACGCGCTCGACTCGCGGGTCGCCGGCCTCGACGTCGGCGCCGACGACTACCTCGTCAAGCCGTTCGAGCGCCAGGAGCTGCTCGCACGCCTGCGGGCGCTGCTGCGGCGCCGGCCGCCGCGCGGCATGGCCCCGCTGCGCGCCGGCGACCTGATGCTCAACCCCGACACGCACGAGGTCTCGCGCGGCGAGCGCCGGATCGACCTCACGCAGCGCGAGTTCGAGCTGCTCGAGTACCTCATGCGCAACGAGCGGCTGGTGATCTCGCGCCAGAAGCTGCTCGACGAGGTGTGGGGGTACGACCCGTTCTCGATCACCAACACGATCGAGGTCTTCGTCTCCAACCTGCGAAGGAAGCTGGAAGCCGGTGGCGAGCCGCGCCTCCTCCATACGGTCCGCGGCGCGGGCTACGTCCTCCGCGTATAGGCGCGTCCCGATCCGCTGGCGGCTCGCCGGCGGCTCAGCCCTGCTGACGCTGGTGATCCTCTGCGGCTTCGCCGTGATCGTCGGCGTGCTGACCACCGGGCGCATCGTCGACGACTTCGACCGCCAGGTGCAGGACTCCGCCAACCGGATCTCCAGCGACGCCAGGCTGCACCGCAGCTTCTCGCGCGGGAGCACCGTGGTGCGTCCCAGCCCGGGCGGCCTCAACCTCGCGAGCTACGCCGCCGCGCAGAACGCCGCCATCCGCGTCGTGTTGCGCTCGGGCTATCCGCTGTACGCGACGCCCAACGCCCCCGACTTCGGGCCGGTGATCCAGCCCTCGATCGAGTACAAGGGCTGGCGCGTGGAGACGCGGCTCGTCGAGGTCGACGGCCTCGCGCCCGTCTACCTGCAGTACGCGCGCCGGCTCTCGGACCTCCAGGCGACCGTCAACCGCGTGCGGCTGTTCGTGGCGCTCGGCGTGCTCGGGGGCGCCCTCCTCGCCCTGCTCGCCGGGCTCGCGACCGCCCGCCGCGCGATGGAGCCGATCTCCGACCTGACGGCGGCCGCACGGCGGATCGCGCGCACCCGCGACCCGTCGGTCCGGATGCCGCGCCCCGAGGCCGACGACGAGGTCGCCGAGCTGGCGCTCACGCTCGAGGACATGCTGCGCGCGCTCAACGACGCGCGCGAGGAGACGGAGGCCACGCTCGGTCGCCAGCGCGAGTTCGTCGCCGACGCCTCGCACGAGCTGCGCACGCCGCTGACGTCGGTGCTGGCAAACCTCGAGCTGCTCGAGGAGGAGCTGACCGGCGAGCAGCGCGAGACGGCCGCCTCGGCGCTGCGTTCCTCTCGGCGGATGCGCCGGCTCGTCGGCGATCTGCTGCTGCTCGCGCGCGCCGACGCCGGCCGTGCCGCACCGCACGAGCCCGTCGACCTCGCCGAGATCGTCACGGACGCCGCCGCGGAGCTCGAGCCCGTCGCGGGCGATCACGAGATCTCCGTCGCCGCCGAACCCGGCGCGCAGGTCGAGGGCGCGCGCGACGAGCTGCACCGGCTCGTGCTCAACCTGATGGAGAACGCGCTGCGCCACACCGACCCCGGGACCGCGGTCGAGGCGTCGGTCGAGCGTCGCGACGGTGAGGTCGTGCTCGCGGTCGAGGACGACGGACCCGGCATCCCGGCCGAGCTCGAGGACAAGATCTTCGAGCGCTTCTTCCGCGGCGGAGGCGACCGCAGCGGCTCGAGCGGCCTCGGGCTCTCGATCGTGCGCGCGGTGACCGACTCCCACCACGGCACCGTGGTGCTCGAGCCGCCGCTCGACGGGCGCGGCGCGCGCTTCGTGGTGCGGCTGCCCGCGCTGCGGGCGCGTGCAGCCGACCCCGCGGCAACGTGAACGGCAGCTAAGTGGGGTCTGACCCTCTTTAGGTGCCTCCCCGTTGGTCGAGTCCTGGGGGCGGCATCGTCACCGGGACTACACGGATCCGGCATGCCGGCGCGCCGCGTAGTTAACGTTGCAAGAGCCGGTTCCGCCGCTCAGCGCTGCGGGACCTGCGCTTCCGATGACCGGCCACGCGGCCCCTGCCCGAGGGCAGGGGCCCCGGCTGGACATATGTTCGATTCAGCCTTGGCCGCCCCGACCCGTAAGGTGCGTCCCGTCACGGAAGTGCAACTCGACCTCGCGCGCGACTGGCATCGCGTAACGAGGAGAAGGCGGGGAATCATGGGTTACAAGAACTAGTCCTGTAGGACCACTTCTCTTGAGACGAGCGCCGTAGGCGCTCGTTCTCGTTAGGGTGTTTCGGCGTCAGCGCCGTGCGCCTTGATCGAACGTCCGTCTAGGCGACGGCGGCACGCGGCTTGGCGTAGTCCGCGACCCGCTTGTCGAACGCGAGCTCACGCTCGAAGTCCGCCTCGTCGGCGTGACGGAAGGCAACGCGGCCCGACTCGATGATCTCGACGAAGGTCTCGACCAGGTCGCCGTCGAGCTGCGAGCCGGAGACGCGCCGCAGCTCCATGATCGCGGCTTCGTTGCTCACCGGCCGGCGGTAGGAATCGCGAGCGGTCATCACGTCGTAGGTGTCCGCGATGGCGATGATCCGGCTGCCCAGCGGGATCTGATCCCGCGCGACCCCGTAGTAGCCGTTGCCGTCCATCCGCTCGTGATGCGCGTAGATGATGTCGGCGACGGGGCCGTAGCCCTCGATCCGGCGCACGAGCTTCGCGCCCTGCTCGGGATGCAGCTTGACGGTCCGCCACTCGTCGTCGGTCAGCTTGCGCGCGGCGAAGAGGATCGAGTCCGGGAAGATGAACTTGCCGATGTCGTGCAGCAGCGCGGCGGTATGGATCAGGTCCTGCTCGCGCTCGGAGACTCCGAGGGCCTGGGCGACCTCGCGCGCGTAACGGGCCACGGCGGCCGAGTGACGGGCGGTCATCTCGTCACGCATCGAGAGCGTCTGCATCACGGTGCTCAGCAGTCCGACCTGCAGCGACGCGAGCTCTCTCGTCCGCGTCGAGAGCTCCTCCCCGCGCTCGAAGGCCTGGACCCCGGCGCGCACGAGGTACTGGAAGATGAAGATGACCACCGCCGCCAGGCCGACGGCTCCGACGCCGAGCCTGCCGTAGCTGAACGCGACGCCGGCGGTGAGCAGCCCGGTGGCGAACTCCGACGGGATCACCGTCAGGAAGATCGTGCGCACGTTGTTGCGAATGGAGATCCCGTGCCGCACCCGCTGGAAGATCGCCACCATCGCGAAGTTGACGACGTTCGTGACGATGAAGGTCCCCAGCACGATCGCCGCGAAGACGAGCGCGTCCTGGCCGTCGGCGCGATGGGCGCCGAAGAGCGCATCGACGAGCAGGCCGCCGAGCAGCGGGAACGTGCAGTAGGTCAGCACGTTGTTGAGCGCGCCTTCCCACTGGCGCCTCGAGACGACCGCGTCGATCAGCGCAGACGCTCCGCCGATCGCGGCCGCAGGCGCCGGCCCGAGTAGGGCCATGGCGAGGACGATCGCGAGGAACGCTCCCGAGACGCGCACGCTGCGGACCTCGACCGTCAGCATGTCGCTGCCAACGGCGAGGACGAACAGCAGCAGGACGAGGTCCGTCGGCTTCCAGTCGGGCGCGGTGCTGGTCAGGGCGGCCGCGAGCACGGCCAGTCCGAGAAGGATGCCCTGCGCAACGGCGATGATGCCCTGACGTCTTGTCACGACCCTTCGTTAGTCGGCATGCGAGCGTTCTGACTTGAACCTGGAACCCACCGTGGCGGATTGGTCCGATTTCTAGGGATGGCGCCGCATTTGGCGCTTGTCCGTCCGCCGCAGAGGACTAGGATGCCGGTTCGTGAGGGGGCGCCTAGCACCGGTGGCGGTGCGGCCGTTCAGCCGCCTGCTGTCTTCCTACACGCTCAACGAGCTGGGCGACAGCGTGGGCGTCGTTGCGCTGTCCGTGCTCGTCTACGACCGCACCCACCAGGTCGCGGCCACATCGGCTTTCTTCATCATCGGCAAGTTCCTCCCCGCGCTGCTCGCGCCGGCGTTCACCGCGCGGCTCGACCAGGTGGCCCTGCGCCGCAGCCTGCCGGCCATCTACGTCGTCGAGGCGATCGCCTTCGTGCTCCTCGCCCTGATCGCCGGAGGCACCTTCTCGCTGCCGCTCGTGCTCGCGCTCGGGCTGATCGACGGGACGCTCGCCATCACCGGCCGGGGTCTCACGCGCGGCGCGGTCGGCGCGGTGCTCGAGCCCGCAGGGCTGCTCAAGGAGGGCAACGCGCTGATGAACATGGGCTTCGCGCTCGCCTCGGTGGGCGGGGCGGCCCTCGCTGGTCTGCTGGTGGCCTCCTTCGGGCTCGGCACGGCGCTGCTCGTCGACGCGGGATCATTCCTCGCGATCGCGCTCGTGCTCGCCACGACCCGCGGGCTGCCCGCAGCGTCGTCCGACGAGGAGCATCTGGGCTGGCGCCGGCGTCTCGGCGACGGGCTCGCGTTCGCCCGCTCGCACCGGCCCGTGCGCCTGCTGCTCACCGGCCAGGCGCTCGCGCTCGTGATGTTCACGCTCGTGATCCCGATCGAAGTCGTCTACGCCAAGGTCAGTCTCGGCACGACCGACGCCGGCTTCGGCGTGCTGCTCGCGACCTGGGGCGTCGGCATCCTGCTCGGAAGCCTCGTCTACATCCTCGTCAAGCAACGCAGCGTGACCGGCCTGATCATCGTCTCGACCGCGGCACTGGGCATCGCCTACCTCGGCATGGCGGCATCGGCCACGCTGCTCGCCGCCTGCCTGTTCTCCGTTCTCGGCGGCACGGGCAACGGCATCCAGTGGATCGCGGTCATGACGGCGCTACAGGAGGCGACGCCGCGCAACCTGCAGGCCCGCGTCACCGGCCTGCTCGAGTCGCTCGGCGCCGCGATGCCCGGGGTCGGCTACCTGGTGGGCGGCATCCTCGCCTCGATCTGGAACCCGCGCACCGCCTACTGGGTCGCCGGCGCCGGCGTGATGGTGCTCGTGATCCTGCTCGCGATCGGCCGCACGCGGCTCGACGGCACGCGCGGCATCCCGTCCCGCCGCAGGCGCGCACCGAGCGACGTCTCGATGCCCGAGGCGCTCACCGGGGCCCCGACCTACGAGCACGAGCACGGCTGACCCGGCGCCGGGGGGTCAGACCTCGACGATGACCGGGAGCAGCATCGGGCGCCGCTTGAGGCGCTTGTAGATGTACTGCGCGAGGTCGTCGTGGAGGAACGTCTCGAGGACGTCGATCTCGGTGATGCGCTGCTCGGCCGCGCGGTCGAGCGAGTCCTCGACCGCCTCGCGCAGCTCGTCGATGAACGTGCCCTCCGCGTCCAGGAACGGGACGCCGCGGGCCAGCACCTCCGGGGGCACCACGGAGGAGCCGTCCTGCTCGGAGATCGTCGCCACGACGATGAAGATGCCGTCCGCGGAGAGCATCCGCCGGTCGCGCAGCGCGACGTCGGCCACGTCGCCGATGTCGACGCCGTCGACGAAGACCATGCCGGCCGTCTCACGGCCGCCGAGCCGCGCGCCCTTGCCGTCGATCTCGAGCGCCAGGCCGTTCTCGGTCTTGAAGACGTGCTCCTTCGGGACGCCGACCGCCTCGGCCAGTTCGCCGTGCAGCAGCATCCGCTTGTAGTCGCCGTGGACCGGCATCACGTAGCGCGGGCGAGTCAGGTTGAGCATCATCTTCA
>JAXDHR010000044.1:0-4947 GCA_034664425.1 Solirubrobacteraceae bacterium | reverse complement strand
CCCCGCCCCCGACGGCGCTCAGCCGCCGGCGCCCGACGCGTGCGTGACCGCGTTGAGCGCGTCCGCCTGTCCGGTGCCGTACCACGAGTTGTGGCCCGGGCCTCCCTGGCAGGCCTGGACGGCACCGCTGTTGACACCGGTGAACGCCTCGTAGCCACCCGGCAACGTGCTCGGGCACGCCTGCGGATCGGCCGTCTGACTGATCAGCGCGTTGACCTGTCCCGGCCGCAGCTTGCCGTTCTGCGGCGAGGAGGCATCCCCGTAGCGCGAGACCACCAGCGCCGCGATGCCGGCGACGTGCGGGCTGGCCATCGACGTGCCCTGCTGGTAGCAGTAGACCGCCGTCGGCTCGGTCACGTCGCCGGTCTCCTGCCGGCTGCGCGCGCACGGGATGTTCGGCGGCCAGGTCGACAGCACGCGGCCGTTGACCGAGTCCGGTGTGAAGAACACCGAGTCACCGCCCGGAGCCGCCACGTCGACGGCGGACACCCCGAAGCTCGAGTAGAACGACTTCAGGTTGTCCGGGTACTGGCCCGCGCTCGTGTCCTGCGTCCTGCTGCCGGTGGCCGACACGCCGATGACGCCGGGGATCTCGACCGGGACGACGACGCAGGCGTTGGTGATGTCGCGCGTCTGCGGCGTCGTGTCATCCGGGCTGGTCACGTCCTGCGTCGGGTGCGACAGGTCGTCGGAGTCGTTGCCCGCGGCGGCGACGACCGTCGTGCCCTGGTCCATCGCGAAGCGGATCGCCCGCTGCTCGGCCTTCCAGATGGCGTGCTGCGCCGGATCGTTGCGGCAGTTGTACTCGTACGGGTCCGCGAAGTACGAGTTGTTCGTGACGTCGACGTGGTGCATCCCCGCCCAGACGAACGAGCAGACGACCGCCTCGGGGAAGAAGAAGCCGTCCGCGTTGCCCGCCTTGATGGCCGCGATGCGCACGTTGGGCGCCACGCCGACGACGCCGATGCCGTTGGACGCGGCCGCGATCGTGCCGGCGGTGTGCGTCCCGTGCCCGTTGTCGTCCTGGGCCGCCTTGCCGGCCACCGGCGCGCCGCTGACGCAGTTCGCCGAGTTCGCCACGTCGATGTTCTGGCGCAGGTCCGGGTGGTTGAAGTCGATGCCGGTGTCGATGTCGCCGACCAGCACCCACGGGCTGCCGCCCGTGATCGCGTGCGCCTGGGGCGCATGGATCTGCCGCATGTCCCACTGCAGCCCGGAGAACGTGTCGGCGTCCGTCGCCGGCGCGTTGGGCAGGCCGCCGGGCGGCGGACCCTGCGCGCTCGCGCCGTCGCTGCCGGCGGGGTCGTCGAGGCGGGAGGCGAAGCCCTTGGTGGACGCGACCCCCTCGACGCGACTGTCCTGCCCGAGCCGGGCCGCGAAGCCGGCGGCGTCGGAGCGCGCGACCGCGACGCCGATCTGGTCGTAGCCGGCGACCAGGCTGCCGCCCGCCGCCTGGACGTCGGACCTCGCGGACGCCGGCACCGACGAGCCCTTGTAGAGCACGAGGTAGTCGTCGGCGCTCGCCGTCGCGACGAAGCCGAGCGACGCGCCGGCGACCAGGACCGGCACGAGGCGGCGCAGGACCCTGCGCCGCGAGACTAGCTGCTGCATGGCACCTCCCAATGCCCGAGGCGCGGCCCTCAGCCGCGCCTCATGTGGCGCGGAAGATACCCCCTCAGCCACGGCGGCGTCGCAGTGGCTGGGAGCGGCGGCGCTAGGCGCGCGTGAAGCGGCGGCCTGCGGTGGGTGAGGCGTCCTCGTCGAGCCGCAGCGCGGAGTCGATCGCGTCGGCGTCGCTCTCCGCCTTGGCCGCCTCCATGGCGGCGAGGCGCTCAGGGGTGAGCTCGCCCGCGTTCTCCGCCTCGATCGCTTGCAGCCATGCGGCACCCTCGGCCTGCGCGTGGGCATCGACGGCGATCGTGCGGGTCTTCGCGTACTTGTCGATCTCGCGGAACAGCTCGTCGACGAGGTCCTCCTGGGGGACCTTCTTGAGCGCCTTGCCGCGTGAGAAGATCAGCCCCTCGTTGCGCGCGCCGGTGATGCCGAAGTCGGCGTGCGAGGCCTCGCCGATGCCGTTGACCGCGCAGCCGAGCACCGCTACCTCGATCGGATCGGCGTAGGACTCCAGGCGGCGCTCGATGTCGGCGACCACGGTATCCATGTCGAACTGCAGGCGACCGCACGTCGGGCAGGCGATCAGCACCGGGCCGCGCTCGCGCAGCTTGAGCGCCTTGAGGATCTCCCAGGCGACCTTGACCTCCTCCTCGGCGTGGAAGGTCGACAGCGAGATCCGGATCGTGTCGCCGATCCCGTCCGCGAGCAGCGTGCCGAGGCCGACGGCGCTCTTCAGCGAGCCCGACCACTTCGTGCCCGCCTCGGTGATGCCGAGGTGCAGCGGGTAGTCGATCCGGTCCGAGAGCAACCGGTTCGCGGCGATCGTGTTCGGCACCGAGGTCGACTTGATCGAGACCTTGAAGTCCTCGAACGCGAGCCTCTCCATCAGGGCGACGAACTCGACGGCGGCGGTCACGAGCGCCTCGACCGGGTTCTCGCGCTCGAGCTCGTGCAGGTGCTTGGGCAGTGAGCCGGAGTTGACCCCGATGCGCATCGGCGTGCCGGCGGCGCGTGCCTTGGCGGCGACCTCGGCGACCTTGTCGGGACCGCCGATGTTGCCCGGGTTCAGGCGGATGCAGTGCGCCCCCGCGTCGATCGCCTTGAGCGCGAGCGTGTGGTTGAAGTGGATGTCGGCGATCACGGGGATCGGCGACTCGGCGACGATGGTCTTGAGCGCCTCGATGTCCTTGTCGCGCGGCACGGCGACGCGGACGAGGTCGGCGCCGGCGTCCGCGACCTTGCGGATCTGGTCCATCGTCGCCGTGAGGTTGGCCGTCTCGGTCTTCGTCATCGTCTGGACGACGACAGGCGCGCCGCCGCCGATCTGGACGCCGCCGACGTCGACTGAGCGCTTGGAAGCCATGCCTATGAGTGTAGGAGTCAGTCGATCCCCGTCGCGAGCACGGCGACGTCGTCGCGCCCCGCGTCCGGCCGCGCGCGAACCAGCCGGTCGCACATCCGCTCGAGATCCGGCTCGTCGGCCACGGCGCCGAAGCATTCGAGGATGTCCTGGTCGATCGGGACCCCGGGGCGCTCGACGAGCCCGTCCGTATACAGGACGAAGCGGTCGCCGGGCCGCAGAACGTCGGTGCGTTCCGGCCACGGCTCGGTCGCGCAGACGCCGAGCAGCGAGCCGCCGAGCGACTCGAGCGGCTCAGCGGTGCCATCGCGCAGCAGCATCGGCGGGAGGTGGCCCGCGCTGGCCCAGCGCAGCCCGCCAGTGCGCAGGTCGAGCTCGGCGTAGACCATCGACGAGTACGCGGCGTCCGGCTCCTCGAGGACAAGCGCGTCGAGCGCCCCGATCGCCTGGCCCGGACCGTATCCCCGCAGGACGAAGCCGCGCAGGAAGTGGCGCAGGCGCACGGCCGCCGCCGCGGCCTCGATCCCGTGGCCGACGACGTCGCCGATCACGAGCCCCACGCGGGAGTCCGGCAGGTCGAAGGCGTCGTACCAGTCGCCGCCGATGCGCAGCTCCGCCGGCTCGTAGCGGCCCGCGAGGCGCAGCCCGTGCAGGCGCGGCAGCCGCGTCGGCTCGAGGGCGCGCTGCAGGCGGTCCGCGACGTCGCGCTGCTCGTCGGCGATCCGCGCGCGCTCGATCGAGGTCGCGAGCCGCTCGGCGGCGAGCTGCAGCAGCTGGATCTCGAGCTCGCTCCAGGATCGTGGACCGCCGTCGGCGACCAGGATCACGCCGGTCGGCCGGCCGTCGACCCGCAGCGGCGCGCCGAGCGCCGCCGTCATCCCCGCCGCGGCCAGCCGGGAGCCCGCGAGCCCAGCGGCATCGAGGTCGGCGACCGCCACCACGTGGTCCTCGCCGAGCACGGTGGCGGCGAATCCCGCGGCGGGCGGTCGCTCGCTCCCGCCGAGGCCGTCCGGCAGGCCGATCACGGCGCGGTGCTGCAGGCGGCCATCCGGCTGCGTCAGCGCGACGGCGGCGACCGGGGCCGCGAGGGCATCGGCGGTCGTGCGCACCACCGCGGTCAGCATGTCGTCGAGGCCCTGCGCGTCGCGGGCGACGTCGGTGACGGCGATCAGGCGCCGCAGCACCTCGGTGACCGCCTCGGCGCCAGCCTGCCCGCGCTCGGCGTCCGCTTGCCCCTGCAGCGCGGCGTTCGACGCCGCCTGCAGGTCGAGCTGCGTCTGCGCCATCGCCGCGATGTCGCGAACGAGCTGGAGCTCGGACTCCGTCCACTCGTGTGGGCGCGTGTCGATCGCGCAGAAGGCGCCGACGGACTCGTGGCCGACGAAGAGCGGGAACCCGGCGTACGCGATCACGCCGAGCTCGGGGATCGCGAGGTTGTCCTGCAGCCGCGGATGCTCGCGTGCGTCGGCGACGATCAGCGGCGCCGACGAGGCGACGATCTCGCGGCAGAACGAGTGGGTCAGCGGCGTCTCCCCCGTGCTCGCCACCGGCTCGGGCAGACCCATCGCGCTCTTGAACACCTGGCGCTCGTCGTCGACGAGCGAGACGAGCGCCATCGGGACGCCGATCAGGCGCGTCGCCGCTCGCGTGAGGTGATCGAACGAGGGATCGGGGTGCTTGTCGATGACCTTGCGTGTCCGCAGGCTCAGGTCGGCGCCGTGGCTCGCCCGCTCCATCGCGACACCACGGTACCCCCGAGGCGGGCCGCCCTCACCCGCCTAGGTGTACATCGCGTCGATCGCCTCCGCATAGCGGCGCTCGATCGGGCGCCGCTTGAGCTTCATGGTCGGCGTCAGCTCCTCGCCGCCGGGCGCCCAGTCGCCGGGCACGATCGTGAAGCGCTTGACCTGCTCGACGCGCGAGAGCTTCGCGTTGGCGGCGTCGACGCCCGCCTGCACCGCCGCCTGGACGGC
>JAXDHR010000043.1:0-19316 GCA_034664425.1 Solirubrobacteraceae bacterium | reverse complement strand
ACGAGGCGTGGATCGCGGTCGCCGAGCAGCTGCGCGAGGGGCCGCTCGACGGGCTGCCGCTGGTCGCGGGCGGGCGTTCGTCCGGCGCGCGCGTGGCCTGCCGCACCGCGGGCACGGTCGGGGCGATCGGCGTGCTCTGCCTCGCCTTCCCGCTGCACCCGCCGGCGCGCGCCGGGGCGGAGCGCAAGACGCGGCTCCCCGAGCTCGAGGCCACCGGCGTGCCGGTGCTCGTGGTGCAGGGGCGAAACGACCGCTTCGGGACGCCGCCGGCCGGACCCGGCCGCGCGGTTGTCGTCATCCACGGCGACCACGGGCTGAAGTCCGACAAGGCCGGGCTGGTCGCCGCCGTCGGCGAGTGGCTCAGCCGGCTTACCGGCCGAAGCGGCTGACGAACAGGGCCGCGCGGTCCTGGAGATCGGCGAGCAGCGCGCGCACCTGCGCAAGCCCCGCGCGCAGCTCCTCGTCTCCGACCTCGACGGGAGCCATCGAGTCCTGCAGCTCCGCGAGCAGCGTGTCGGCCTCGGCGATCGCGTCGACGGCCCGTTCGAGAAAGCCCTTGACGCCCTGCGACGGCAGTCCGGCCGAGGCGGGCGCGAACGAGCGACCCCGCAGGCCGTAGCGCTCGGCGAAGGCGGCGTGGGTGCGCTGTGCGCGCCCGTAGGCCGCCTGGACCGGCCGGAACAGCCCCTCCTCGAGCCGGTCGGCCGACGCCTCGTCGAGGGCCTCGTAGGCCGCGCCGAGCGCGGCCAGCGCGACGCCGAGCTCCTCGATCGCCTGCGCGACGTCGTCGAGCAGTCCCTGTCTGGCCTCTGCGGTGACGTACGCCATGCTCTGAGCGTAGTGCCCGCGCCGCGCAACCTGGTCAACCTCTCGGCCGTCGAGAAGGGCTACGGCAGCCGCTCCGTGCTGCGCGGGGTCACGCTGGGCGTCGCCGCGGGCGACCGGATCGGCATCGTCGGGCGAAACGGCGACGGCAAGTCGACGCTGCTGAAGCTGGTCGCCGGCGTCGAGGAGCCGGACGTCGGATCGCTGACGCGACCCGGCGGGCTCGTGCTGGGCATGCTCGGCCAGGGGGACGAGCTCGATCCGGCGCTGACGATCCGCGAGGAGCTGGTCGGCGACCGCGCCGACCACGAGTGGATGGCCGACAAGGCGTTCCGCGACGTGCTCGACGGGCTGCTCGGAGGCGTCGGCCTGCGCCGCTTCGCGGCCGGCATCGACACGCCGATCGCGCCGCTGTCGGGCGGCGAGCGACGGCGCATCGCGCTCGCGCGGCTGCTGCTCGAGGCGCCCGAGCTGCTGCTGCTCGACGAGCCGACCAACCACCTCGACGTCGAGGGCGTCGACTGGCTCGCCCGCCACCTGGCCGCGCGCCGCGGCTCGCTGCTCGTCGTCACCCACGACCGCTGGTTCCTGGACGCCGTCTGCACGGCGACCTGGGAGGTCGCCGACGGCGCGGTGCACCACTACGACGGCGGCTACGCCGCCTACGTGCTCGCGCGCGCCGAGCGCGACCGGATCGAGGCGGTGCGCGAGGATCGCCGCCGCCAGCTCGTCCGCAAGGAGCTCGCGTGGCTGCGGCGCGGGCCGCCGGCGCGCACGGCCAAGCCGAAGTTCCGCATCGAGGCCGCCAACGAGCTGATCGCCGAAGAGCCCGAGCCGCGCGATCGCGCCGAGCTGCTGCGCTTCGCCTCGGCGCGGCTCGGCGACAAGGTCCTCGATGCCGTCGGCGTCTCGCTCGCCTACGGCGAGACGGAGGTGCTCCGCGACGTCACCTGGCGGCTCGGCCCCGGCGCCCGCGTCGCGCTCGTCGGCGTCAACGGCTCCGGCAAGACGTCGCTCGTGCGGCTGCTGGCCGGCGAGATCGCCCCCACCGCGGGCGTCGTCGAGCGCGGGCAGACCGTCCGGCTCGCGCAGCTCTCCCAGGACTCCGCGGAGATCCCCGGCGACCAGCGCGTGCTGGAGTCGCTCGAGGCGGTGCGCGGGCGGGCGACGCTCTCGGGCGGCCAGGAGATCACCGCCGCGCTGCTCGTCGAGCGCTTCGGCTTCCGCGGCGAGAAGGCGCGGACGTTCGTGCGCGACCTCTCCGGTGGCGAGCGGCGCCGCCTGCAGCTGATGCGGTTGCTGATGGACGAGCCCAACGTGCTGCTGCTCGACGAGCCCACCAACGACCTCGACATCGACACCTTGACCGCCCTCGAGGACCTGCTCGACGGCTGGCCCGGGACGCTCGTCGTCGTCAGCCATGATCGCTACTTCGTCGAGCGCGTCTGCGACGACGTCTTCGCCCTCGACGCGGCGGGCGCGATCCGCCACCTGCCGGGCGGCATCGAGCAGTACATCGCGCTGCGCGCGCCCTCGCGCGAGCGCTCCGGGCGCCCGGCTGCCGCGCCGCGCCCGCGCGACGGCATGTCGGGCGGCGAGGCGCGGGAGGCGCGCAGGGAGATCGCCCGGCTCGAGCGCGCGCTCGACCGGCTCTCGCAGCGCGAGCGCGAGCTGCACGCGTCGATGGCCGCGGCCGCGACCGACCATCAGCGGCTGCGCGAGCTGCAGTCCGAGCTCGCGGCGCTGGCCGGCGAGCGCGAGGACGCGGAGGCCGCGTGGCTCGAGACCGCCGAGGCGCTCGAGGCGTGAAAGCGCCTCGGTACCCTCGCCCCATGACCGTGCGGACGTGGCGCCAGGCGCAGACCTTGATGGCCGCGTGCGACGAGCCGCTCTCGGAGTCGTCGCTGGCCGTCGCGCTGACGGCGGCGCGGCGCCGCTGGAAGCCGCTCGCCGAGGTGCCGCCGGCGCTGCTGGTCACCCACGAGGAGCTGCCGGCGGCGGAAGAGCTCGCGGCGCATCCGCTGCTCGAGCTCAGCGAGGTCCGCGAGGTCTCGAACCTGCGCGAGGGTTGGGCGGCGGCATGGCTGCTCGCGCCCGCGGAGTCAGCTTCGCGGTGAACGCCGGCTCGCGCTTGCCGCTCAGGCGGCGGGCTCGATGCGCAGCAGCGAGCGCCAGCTCGGATCGAGGCGCTCGGCAAGCTCGCGCAGCTCCTCGACCGCGACCTCGGCGACGACGACCATCGACCCCTTCACGTCCGGCCCGCGCGCGCTGCCCACCATCTCCTTGAGACGCTCCGCGAGGTCGAGGGCGCGACGCTCGCGGTCATCGGCGCGGAAGCTACGCGGCTGCCTGGATCGATTCATTCGATCCAAGCCGCAACGAGCGGAAAATCGCTCAGGGGCGCGCCGGCAGCGGGCCGCTCACGAGCGCACGCACGAGGGCGAGCGTGGCTTCCAGGTCGCGCGGATGCACGGTCTCGAAGGCCGTGTGGGTGTAGCGCGTCGGGATCGTCAGCAGCGCCGTCGGCGAGCCGGACTCGGCGAGGGCGAGGCCGTCGGAGCCGTAGCCCGCGAAGAGGCCGTCCTGCGCGGCGATGCCGCTCTCGCGAGCGAGGGCGAGCAGGTGCTGGGTGAGGATCCGGTCGTAGACGATGCCACTGTCGCGATGGACCGCGATCGGGCCGGCGCCGAGATGTGCGGGATGCTCGCGCTCCTCGACCGTGGGGATGTCGCCGACGAGGCCGACGTCGAGCGCGATCGCCGCGTCGAAGCGCTGGGCCTGCGCGAACGCGCGCGCCCCGTGGAGCCCGTTCTCCTCCTGGACCGTGGCGGCCAGCCATAGCTCGCACCGCAGCTCGGGCGGGTCGGCGGTCTCGACGAGCGCGTCCATGATCGCGAGCCCGACGCGGTTGTCCATGCTCGGCCCGGCGAGCAGCTCGCCGACGCGCCGCACCGGCGCCGAGAAGACGACGGGCGAGCCGACGTGGATCCCCCGCTCGGCGACGGCCTCCCGGTCGGGCAGCCCGAGCTCGACCCAGAAGTCGTCGTAGCCGAGCCGGTGCTCCTCGCGCTGCTCGGCGGTCAGGACGTGGCCGCTGGCGGCCACGAGCAGGCCTTCGGTCCAGCCGTTGCCGCGATCGAGCACCCTGACGGGCTGGCCGACGGGATGGCGCCGCTCGGGCCCCATGCGCCGGTCGCCCTGCGAGCCGTCGAGCAGCAGGAACCCGTCGGCGGTGACATGGCGGACGATGTAGCCGACCTGATCCATGTGCGCTTGCACGAGCACCCGCGGCCCCGAGCCGCCCACGCGCGCGATCAGGTTGCCGGTCGCGTCGCGACGGACGTCCGGGCACGTGCGGCTCCAGCGCCCGTGGAGCAGGTCCGCGAGCTCCGCCTCGGCGCCCGAGGGCGCGGGGACGGCACACAGCTCGCTCAGCAGCGCGACGAGGTCCATGCGCGCAACCCTACGGCGCGCGGCTGAGAGGAGTACGGCTGGCACCGCCGCGGCGGGCGCAGACCGTACCGGCGGACACCTGCCAGTCCGCTCGGACGCGGAGCGACGAGTTGGGAGAGTGCCACCAGCGTCGAGCGAAGTCCCGCAGACGCCGCTACTCGCCACTCAGCTCTGGTGCCCTCCGAAAGGCTCCCCATGGAACAACCGCCCGGCTACCCGCTCCAACTCGAGGCTGATCCGCCGCCGCAGCTGAGCCGCTGGCTGTGGCTCGTCAAGTGGCTGCTGGTGATCCCGCACGTCGTCGTCCTGTTCTTCCTCTGGATCGCGTTCGTCGTGCTCTCGGTGGGCGCGTTCTTCGCGATCCTGTTCACCGGCCGCTACCCCCGCGCGATGTTCGACTTCAACGTCGGCGTGCTGCGCTGGACGTGGCGCGTCGGCTACTACTCCTACAGCGCGCTGGGCACCGACCGCTACCCGCCGTTCAGGCTCGCCGACGACCCGGACTACCCGGCACGGCTGTCCGTCGAGTATCCGCAGTCGCTCTCGCGCGGGCTCGTGCTCGTGAAGTGGTGGCTGCTCGCGCTGCCGCACTACCTGATCATCGGTGTGTTCACCGGCGGCGCGTTCGCCGGCGTCGATCAGGCGCACGGCGGCGACGCGTGGGCCTACGGCGGCGGCCTCATCGGCCTGCTGGTCTTCATCGCCGGCATCGTGTTGCTGTTCGCCGGCCGCTACCCGCGCGGTCTCTATGACCTCGTCATGGGCATGAACCGCTGGGTGTTCCGCGTCGGCGCCTACGCCGCGCTGATGACGGACGAGTATCCGCCCTTCCGCCTCGACATGGGCGACAGCGAGCCGCCGCGCGAGAACGTTGCGAGCCACGCCGGGCCCAACCCGATCCCCGCAAGCTGACGGCCCCACCACGCGACGTCGCCCTCGCCTCCGCGAGGGCGACGTTGCGGCTAGGCTCGGCCGATGGCGCCACACGCGGGCAACCGGGCACTGCGCGCGGCCGCGGGCAGCGGGACCGATGCCGACGCCGTGGTCGCCAGGGCCGGCGAGCTGGGGGTCATGGGCTGGGTGCGGCCGACAGGAGAGATCCATGTCGAGGGGGCGCCTGAAGCGGTCCAGGCGCTCGTCGAGTTCCTCGGTGACGGCGTTTCGGCCGAGCCCGCGCGCGTCGAGGGTCACGAGCAGTTCGCGATCCGCGGCGTGAGTGCCGGGGCGTTCGTCGTCCAGGAGCATCAGGCCACGGCGCACCACTACGACCTGCGCCTGGAGGTCGGCGGGGTCATGCGGTCGTGGGCCGTGCCGAAGGGGCCGACGCTCGATCCCGCCGTCAAGCGCCTGGCCGTCGAGGTCGAGGATCACGGCCTGAACCACAATGCCTTCGAGGGCACGCTGGGCGGGGGAGGCGTGATCGTCTGGGACCGCGGCACCTACGAGCAAGGCGGCCGCGTGCCCTGGCCCGAGGCGCTCGAGCGCGGCCATGCCGTCTTCGTCCTGCACGGCGAGAAGCTGCGCGGCGGCTTCGCGCTTCAGCGCACGGGCACGGGCGCCAAGCCGCAATGGCTGCTGATCAAGCGCCGCGACACCGAGGCACGCCCCGGCTCGGACATCGTCGCGGAGCGGCCCGAGTCGGTGATCAGCGACCGGACGCTGGCGCAGTTGCTCGGCTGAGGACCGGCCCAGATCCAGCGCGCGGACGGGCGAGTGTCCGCCGCATGGAGCGCTTCAAGTGCTGGGAGGGCGAGGAGCAGCGCGGCGGGACCGGGCCGACGTTCCCCTGCGGGGCCGGGAGTCTCAGCCGGCTGAGCCGCCACGACCGATGGTCGCCTCAGCCAGAGTGGTGGCCGCCGTGCCAACTCGTGATCGTCCCGAGCAGCGCCAAGGCGAGCGCGAGCCCGCCGCCCAACGCGCCCGCGAGCAGCATCGCCCGCGCACCCGCGCCGGGCACGCTCCGACGCCCCGACGCCCGCCATCCTCCCGCGACCGAGCGCAGCATGCGCTGGAGGTAGACGAGGAAGTGGATCGCGAACGTCGCGCCCCACACGATGAAGCTCACCTTGTGGAGCAGCAGGACGACATCCGAGCGGTGCCCGAGAACGAGCAACCAGACCCCACTGGCGAAGACGCCCATCGTCGCGAGAGCGAGGACGGGCGCGAGGAGGCGCATGGGCAGGGCCGGAGGACCCTTGCGCCGGTATGGCGACGAGCCGGCGTAGTAGTTGACCATCCGGTAGGCGGTGCTGCCGAGCTTCAGCAGGATCGGCGGGATCAGCACGAGCCCGAGGAACATGTGCAGGGTGCGCAGGCCATCGAGGCGCAGGATCGTGATGCCCTCCACGAGCAGCAGCAGCGTCAGCGCCGCCGCGGTCGTCGCCGTGAGGAGCTCATTCCCCTCGGTGCCGCGGGAACCGGCTAGATCGACGCGGCTGGGTTGGGTCGGCCCTTCTGGGATCACAGACGCCGAGGATCGCGCGCACCGGGCAAACCCTTGGTAAAGGTTGGAGCACAAGCGCTCCGGGCTCCGTGCTCCGTGCGGAGAGCTCGCTCCGGGCCTGGGGCTATCTTGTGCCCGATGCTGGCGGCTTGAGTACGACCACCCGGGCCGCCGATCAGGCGGTCGCGCTGCCGCCGGAAGGGACGTGGTCAGCGCCGCGCAGCCGCCGCCGGCGCCCTCGTGAGACGAGCGAGGCTGGGCGGGCGCATCGTCTCAAGGGGGCGTCACCGGGTCCGTCCGCCGCGGAGATCGGCACTCCGCGCGGCGGTTGCTTCGCAGCAGCCACGGGCCCCGCGACGGCTTGCAGCGAGCATCAGCGCTGCAATAGCGTCCGGCCGAGTCCAACCCACCGGGGCCGGAGAATGCGACATGCCTTACACCGTGGATTTCAATACCGTCTCGACCGCTGGTCTGGAGTCATCACCGTTCGCGGACGCGCTGGCCGGTCTCCGGGCGAATGAAGCCCGCTACTTCAAGAACAAGTACGACCATGACTTCACGGTGGAGCCTGCGAGCGACGCCGAGGCGACGATCGAGTGGGTGCACCGGATCCTCAAGGAGGAACGGGACATCACCATCTCCTCTCGCCCGCTGGAGGCGACGGCCTTTCAGGTCGAGAACGTCCGTATCGCCTACGTGTTCTACGAGAGTGGTCTGTCGGTGAACGTGATGTACACCGTCGACGGCCCCGAAAAGCGGGCGGTCGGCTTCAAGCTGTCGGACGGGATGGACATCCCCGCGGAACTCGCGTCGCGCTTCAAGTTCGCACGGCAGAAGTCGAGGCTGGCCGGGACGATCCGCGGGTCCTATTTCAAGATCAAGAACGAGTACTGACCGGCCGGGCCGGGATGGGAAGACCACGCGCGTGCCGCTGCTCGGCTAGGAGGTCCGTTCCGGCGACGGCCGGGGCACACGCGAACGACACGGCGACGACTCCCAGGGCCTTATAGGAGCGACGATCCCCACGACGATCCCCCCGACGTGTGGATCAACGAGTACCGGCCCGCCCGCGCTCAACGGCAACCCGCTGTCGCTGCACCACTGCTACGCGCCGAAGAACGAAGACGCCGCGGCGCCGTCAGGGCCCGGCAGGAACGCCTGCCCCCCGAGCGGACACTCGTCTCCGACCGGATTCGACGCGCCGGCGAACCAGTCGACGCGCGCACTCCAACGAGCGCCGCTCGCGGACGGCGGCGGCATGCGGCGGAGTCCCTCACCCCGGGGGCCCCCGGATCGCCAATGGACGAGCGGGGACAGTCGCACTGGCGCTCGCCTCGCATGGAGAGCGGCGGTCATCCGCACCGGGTGGTGGCCGCCCGGCTCAGCACGGCGCAAACAGCTACCGACGGCCTGCGCGACGAAGACGCCCGGCAAGTCGGCCCGATTCCGCTTCGCGGCGAAGCCATACCGCCGCCGCCGGCGCGAGAACCAGCCCCCCGACGGGATTGCCGGCCCGCAACAGCCCGATGACGACGGCCATGACGCCCGCCGTGTAGACGAGGCGTAGAACGATCATGGCGACACGTTCCTCCATCCGCGGAGCGTCGTCAACTGGTGGGCGTTGAAGTCTGGGGCGGGTTCCGCTTCGGACGAGGACCGTCAGCGCAGGCCGGCGCTGGCAGGGAGCATCGGCGCGGCGCGTGAGAGGGCGGTGTCGATGATCTCGCTGTCGTCGATGTTTTCCCGCGTTCTTCGCAGAGTGGTTGGCAAGTGGATCTTTGACGAGAACGTTTGTTCATGGAGGCTGTCGCGCACTTCGCTGCAGCCACATTCAACGTCATGGATCGACAGCTCGGCCACGCCAACCGCGGGATCACCTCGATCAATCTCCGTTTACGAGCTTCGCGGGTGGACCAGTGGGCCTTTCACCGGGCGGTGGTCTGGCCCCGCGGTCCGATTGGATGGCGGACAGCGGCTTCTATGTTTGTTGCAAATGTGACTTCGCGGCCTTGAGATGCCGGTGGCGAAGGTGCGAGTGGCCAGGGAAGGTCAGGCTGTGGTGTCGAAGCGTGTGCATGGGACCGGGAGCCGGTTCGCGAGGGCGTCCTGGCGCCGCGGGGCGGTGGTTGTTGCGGTGCTCGCGGTCGGTGCTGCGTGCGCGGTCGCGGAGCCGGCGGCCGCCGGCGTGGATGCCTCGCTGACGCGCTATCCCTATCTCACGGATTCGATTCAGGACTCGATCACGGTTAACTGGGCGACGGCGCAGGCGGGAACCGCGGGACGCGTCGAATGGGGTCCGGTAGGCTCGTGCAACGCTCACACCGTCGACGGGACGACGTCGACGACGATCAGGTTGGGCGATCCGCCTAACCAGGTGGTGGAGTACCAGTGGAAGGCTGACCTCCCGGTCGCGCCCGACACGGCGTATTGCTACCGGGTGTTCTTGGACGGCACGGACCTGCTCGGCAGCGATCCGTCGCCGCAGTTCACGTCCCAGGTCGCGAAGGGCTCGACGGCCCCGTACTCATTCGCGGTGTTCGGCGACTGGGGGCAGGCGCACGCGATGGCTCCCGGCGATCCGAATGCGAACCCCGATCAAGCGAGCGTGCTGTCGCAGATCGCAGGCAGTGGCGCGCGCTTTGCCGTGATGACCGGCGACACGGCGTACGCCAACGGCAATCAGCTCAACTACGGGGACCTCTATCAGACCGGCGACCAGGTCAGCGGCGTCTTCGGTCCCTCGTTCTGGGGGGTGCCGGGCCGGTCGATCCCGGTGTTCAACGTCACGGGCAACCACGGGTTCAGCAACAACCCGAACCCGCAGATCGAGAACTGGCCCGAGATGAACGCGGCGGCCACTTCCGGTGGCCGTTACACAATGGAGGACTACACGGCGACCGATGCCCAAGGGACGGTGACGGCCAAGAAGTTCCCGAGCTTCTGGTACGGGTTTGACGCGGGCCCCGCCCGCTTTTACATCCTCACCACCGCTTGGTCGGACAGTCAGAAGGGCCTCAGCGGCGTGTATGCCGAAGACGCGGCGGCGCACTGGGCGCCGGGCGAGGCCGAGTACGAGTGGCTCAAGCGCGACCTTGAGGCACACCCCCGCGGTTTGAAGTTCGCGTTCTGGCATTACCCGCTCTACGCCGACACCTCCGGCACGACGTCTGACACGTACTTGCAGGGCGGCCCCGGGAAGCTGCAGGGGCTGCTGGATGCCAACAACGTGAACATCGTGTTCAACGGTCACGCCCACGGCTACGAGCGCAACGTCCCCGACCGAGCCGGCATGTACTCCTACGTCTTCGGCAACGGGGGCGCTGACCTCGGGCCCGTCGGCGACCCGAATGGAACCACGTGCAGCGCCTTCGATGCGTACGCGATCGGCTATGACTCCGGCCGGTCGGTCGGCTCCAGCTGCGGCCAGGCTCCGCCCAACCCGAGCAAGCAGCACGTGTTCGGCTTCGCCAAGGTGACGGTCAACGGTCAGCGGGTCACCGTGGCGCCCACCGACTCGCTCGGCAACAGCTTCGACGTTCAGACGTATCTGTTCGCAAGCAGCGAGCCCGACAGCCAGGCCCCGAGCGTCCCCAGCGGCGTGACGGCGACGGCGACGGCCAGCGACCGCGTCGAGCTCTCGTGGAACCCGAGCACCGACAACGTCGGGATCACCGGCTACCGGGTCTATCGCGACGACACGCTCATCGCGACTCTCGACGGCACCACGACGACCTACACGGACGCCACGGTCTCGCCAGGCATCACGTACCGCTATCAGGTCGCCGCGACCGACGCGGCCGGCAACCAGTCCGCCAACTCCCCGACGGAGAGCGTCAGGACGCCCGGCCCGCCCGACACGCAGGCGCCGTCGGCTCCCGGCAACCTGATGGCAACGGCGTCGAGCATCCATGTGCAGCTCACCTGGACCGCCAGCACGGACAATGTCGGTGTCGCCGGCTACCGGATCTACCACGACGGCAGCTTCCTCGGCAGCGCGTCCGCCGGCGCGACCTCCTACGACGACGAGACCGCGTCGCCCGCGATCAGTTGCACCTACAGCGTGAGCGCCGTCGACGCCGCCGACAACGAGTCGTCACGCACCACCGTGACGATCTGCATGCAGCCGAGCACCGCCGGCAAGCCATCCACCGGCTCGATCCGACCCGCGCCTGTGATCCAGCCGCCGACCGTGCCGCACGGCGCCTGCTCGGTGCGGCTCAACGGGCGCGCCCGGGCCGACCTCCTGCTCGGCACCAGCGCCGGCGAGCGGATCCTCGGCCGGGGCGGCAACGACCGCCTCGAGGGCTTCGGCGGCGCCGACTGCCTGTACGGCTCCGCCGGCCGCGACACCCTGCTTGGGGGCTCCGGCAACGACCGACTTTACGGCGGAACCGGCAACGACCGCGTCGGCGGCGGCACCGGCAACGACCGGCTCTCCGGCGGCATGGGGCACGACCGGCTGCTCGGCGACGGCGGGCGCGACACGATCGAAGCGCGCGACGGCCGTCGCGACGTCGTCGACTGCGGCAGCGGACGCGACACGGCGCGCGTGGACCGCTACGACCGTGTGCGCCGGTGCGAGAAGGTCACGAGGACGCGCTAGCGGCCAGGTCGCTGCGAGCCCATGCCACTGACGGACCGCATGAGCTGGTCGGGAGGGTGCAAACCCTAGGCGGCGACGAACGGTTCCCACCGGGAAGGTTCTGTTCGAGCCCGCTGCCGCGCACGGCCAGGAACGGGTGCCGTTAAGACCCGCGCACGGGCGGGGAAGTCATGTCGCTGACGCCGGTCAAGCGAGCCCTCGCATGGGGTTAGTGTCGGTGATCCGGCCAACACAGAATGCGGGCACGATATGCGAGACCTGCTGATGCGCGGAGCGGGCATACGGGCGAAGAGCACAGCGCGTGGCTGCCGTGCGCTGGCTGTGGGGACCGTCATGTTGGTCGCGGCGGGTGCGCCGGCGGCTGCCGCTGCCGCCGCTGGCTGGACGTCGTATCTCGGCGGCGCGCGGCACCCGTCGTACACGACCAACGCGCAGATCACAAAGGCGTCTGCGGGGCACCTCCGGCTGGCATGGAGTTGGAAGCCCGATCCTCCCACGATGGCCGGGCAGCCGGGCAGCGGCATGTTCGCGAGCCCGACCACGTACAACCATCGGATCTACATCGGCGCGCACACGGGCGTGTTCTACGGCCTGAACGAAACGACCGGGGGCGTGCTGTGGAAGCGGTTCCTCGGCTTTCAACCTGCACGGACCTGCGGGCAGCCGCTCGGCTTCGTCTCCACCGCGGCGGTCGTCCCGGTTCCCAATAGCTCCGGCACCGGCACAACGCCGGTGGTCTACGTTGCGGCCCCCAACGGCTACCTGTATGCCCTCGACGGCGTGTCGGGCGCCGTCCGCTGGCGATCGCTGATCGTTCTGCCGTCCACGACGGTCAGCGATGCGTTCAACTGGTCCTCTCCGACTATCGTCGGAAGCCGTATCTACGTCGGCTTCTCCTCCAACTGCGACAACCCGTGGATCCGCAGTGGCGTGATGGAGTTCGACCGCAACACCGGCGCACGCCTCGCAACCTGGTACGCGGTCCCGCCAGGCTCCATCGGCGGCGGCGTCTGGACCAGCGTCGCCGCAACCACCGACGGCGTGTTCGCCACGACGGGTTCGACCTGCGAGCCGGGGGTGCCGGCCTCCACCGGCTGCACCGCCACCAACCAACCGGGCGACTCCTACGAGATGGTGCGGCTGGATCCGACGTCCTTGAGCAAGCAAGCGGCCTGGAAGCTGCCGGCGACCGAACTGAAGCTCGCCGGCGACCCGGATTGGGGGTCGTCGCCTGTCGTCTTCAATGCCAACCTGAGCGGCGTCGTGACGCGGCTCGTCGGCGCGTGCCACAAGAACGGCTACTTCTATGTGCTCCGCACTGGCGGCCTGGCCGCTCCCGTGTGGAAGGCCAAGGTTGGCACAGCGGCCAACGACGGGGGAGACAGTTGCCTCGCCGCCGCCATCTACGACGGCAGCCGTCTGTTCCTGGCTGGGAACACCACGACCATCAGCGGCGCCGGCTACCAGGGCTCGGTGCGCCGCGTCAATCCCGCGACCGGGACCACCCTGTGGGCGACCGGGCTGTCGGCCAACGTGCTTGGGACGCCTGCACTGAACGGCGCGAGCGTCATCGCGGCGGCGACGCACGATTTCATCCCGGCAGGGCTCCTGAACCAGACGTACCTGCTCGACGCCGACACGGGAGCCCGCCTTGGGACGATCAGCAACGGCAAGGAGTTCGCTCAACCGGTGTTCAGCGACCAGTACCTCCTGCTGACCGGCGCCTATACGAACACGCTGTCCGCATACACGCCGTAGCGCCACCACATCCGCGGCGGCGTGCCTGAGGGCGAACACGGTCCGCCGACGCGACCCAGCTGAACCGACCCGGGCGGACTTGGTCGAGCGGCGTCGGCTACGGCGAGTCTGGTGAGATGTCGTCGTTGCGCATCGACTATCCCGCAGCGTAGCCCTTTGACGCCTTCGCGATCTCGCCTTGCTTGGCCATCTGTGACAACCGGGTGGCCGTCGTATTGCGGCCACGCTGATTGCCTTGGCCACATCTCGGCGGTGCTTTCAGGATGACTCTTAAGGTAGGCCACGGGCAGGGCGAGAGCTCTACGAGCGCGTACTTGCGCCGAGGGAGCGCGAACGCGCGGGCGCCGTGCTCGCCGCAACGACGGTCATAACCGCAGAGATTTCCGCGAGCTCCCACTCATGCGCACTGCACTGACGCCGACCGTGGAGGCGTTGCTGCGAGTGCTCGAGCTGGACAGGATTCCCATCGACGAGCAACGCGCATTCCTCGCGCGACTGAGCGGCACCGACGCTGGTGCGTGACGACGCCGCAGACGTCTCGGTCAAGCCGCCCGGGTGAGGAGCGGTCGCGCGCTCACGGGCGTACGAGGCCATGGTTGTCCGTTGGGGACCGCGTGGGCATCGACGGATTTTTCCAAGACGGTCCCGGCGACCGTCCCTACGGTCCTGCCTATGACCTCGACGACTCCGATGACCCGTACCGCGATCTTCCACGCCCGCCCGGGCCACGGCGGGCCGCTGGCCGAGCGCCTTCTGCACCTGTCGAAGGACACCAGCCTGCTCGACCGCTACGACCTCGCGGAGGTCGGTGAGGCACGCCACGTCCGCGAACACCTTGGTGCGGTGCAGGTCGGCTTGACGCACTACCGGCTTCGGCCGGGACGCCGGCAAGGGTGGGCGCATCGCCACGGTGTGGCCGAAGAGATCTACGTGGCCTTGTCCGGCACCGGTCGCATCACGGTCGACGACGACGCGTTCGAGCTGCAACCGCTCGAAGCGGTGCGGGTCGCGCCGGGCTCCACGCGCGAGCTAGAAGCAGGCCCCCAGGACCTCGAGGTGCTCGCTTTCGGATCACACTCGCCCGGCGACGGCGAGATGGTCGCCGACCGGCAGCGGGCATGACCACGCCGTCCGCGGACACCGGCGTCCGGTTCGCCGACGCGGCTGAGTTCGAGGCATGGCTGGAGGACAACCACGAACACCACCGCGGCATTTGGCTCGAGATCGCGAAGAAGGGCTCGTCCGAGCCCACGGTTACCTACCCCGAGGCGATCGAGATCGCGCTCTGTTTTGGCTGGATAGACGGCCAGAAAGCGCGCGGCGACCATGCGCACTGGCGACAGCGCTTCACACCGCGCTCGAGGCGCAGCCGCTGGTCGCGCGTCAACCGCGACAAGGCCGAGGAGCTCATCGCCGCCGGACGCATGCGTCCGGCGGGCCTGGCCGAGGTCGAACGTGCCCGCGCCGACGGCCGCTGGGATGCCGCCTACGACGGGCAGCGCGCCGCGGTCGTTCCCGACGACCTCCAGCGCGAGCTCCAGGCCGACCCCGTTGCCGCTACGGCCTTCGAAGCGCTCGACGCACGCAACCGGTACGCGATCACCTGGCGGCTCAACGATGCCAAGCGGCCCGAGACCCGCGCGCGCCGGCTCGCGAAGTACCTCGACATGCTGCGCCGCGGCGAACGGCTTCACAGCTGAGTTCGTCATCCACGACATCCGCGAGGCGCAAGGTCCGATGGAGCGAGCTGGAGCACCGTCGCCATCGCAATGAGGCAAAAGCAGCAGTCGGCAACGCGCGCGCGGCAGTATCGAGCCGGCTGTTGCTTGTCGCGCAAACGCGACAGCCGGAGCCGCGTTGCATCTGTGCTGCGTCCACGCGCCTACCGGCGCAGAGCAGACCGTCCGCGTCGATCGTCATCGCGGCCTTCATCCGTCTCCTGCCGGATGGGTCGCCGTCGCGAGTCGCCAGGTCCAGCGCATGCTCGTATGCGTGGCCGCGGTCGAGATCTCCCTCATCGGACGCCGGATACTCAGCAGACAACGGCTTGACCGACCGCCAACTCACGCGCTCTCAGAAACCATCGCTGTCGAAAGCCTCCCGCCGTGGCCAGCAGCCCGGCAGAGGTAGTGCTCGATCCCGGCTGTGCGTGGTGCTCTTGCGAGAGCGCGGTGCGGATTATCGCCAGCTGCCGGTGCGCTCTAATGTGTCCGGGACGTGGCCGACCTCGATGCAATCCGACGTGACCTCGAGGCACGCCGCGACGAGAGCCGCGGGCGCATCGCAACGCTCGCCAAGCGCCCCGAGCGTGGGACGGCGCAGGGCTTCGGCAAGCGGATCGGGGATGGCACGGTCGAGGCGATCAGCCGCCTGACCGAGATCGGGGTCGGCACATCGCTGGAAGCCGGCCTCGAGCGCACCGAGCGTGCGCTGGCCAAGCTCGACGATGGCACGTATGGGCTCTGCGACGCGTGCGGGAAGCCGATCGCGCCGAAGCGGCTGCAGGCGATGCCCGACGTGGTGCTGTGCATCGAGTGCGCGGCCGTCCAGCCCCGCGCGGCCCCGCCGCGCCGGCGCTAGTCAGACCGCGAAGATCCCTCGTTGATGTCGCGGTGCTGTTCTCGCGCGAAGCCAGCTCTCACTAGCTATCTCGCCGGTGAATTCCCAGTTCTGCTTCCGGCACGGCGCCTTCTCGGGTTTCGCCTAGCTGGTGAACTCCGCCAGGTCTGCGCAGAAGTCGCGGTCCGAGAGATCGCTGTTGCCGGTGGAGGCGCGCACGATCCGGAAGGAGTCAGGGACCTCGACGTCGTCACTGGGATCACTGGGAGTGCCGTTGTAGTCGATGTCGACGGCGAACCGGATCTGGCCGGGATCGCGCAGCACGAGGTGGCCATCGGCGTCGTAGTAGCGCGAACCGCCCGTCGCGATCGAGGTGATGGTGATCGTGCCGTCGCCGTTGTCGACGATCTTGTGGTCCTTGGTGTTGACGCTGAAGACGTTCGTGAAGGTGCCGCCGGTGTCGAGGTTGGTGGTCACGACGCTGCCGTGGACGCTCTCCCGGTAGTACGGGAACGGCGACGAGCCGCGCTGGTTGAAGACGAAGTTCCCCGACACGTCGCCGCTGTCCTGGGCCATGATGCCGTCGCAGTCGTAGACGTCGCTGGTGAAGACGTCGTGGAAGTGCCCCTTGTCGATCGGTCGGGCGCTGGCAGGCGTGCCGGCGACAACGGCGCCCGCGACGGCCAGTCCGGCGATCAGGACAGCGAAACGTCCCTTCATGACGCCCTCCTTGTCTGTGCGACAACCGATCCTAAGGCGCCCCACCGCCCATGGCGGCGGAACTAGCCCATCGGGCAGTGATCACCGCGAGTGCTCGGCATAGCCATCCGCTGCTGCCATCGTGACGCCCGGTTCGAGGTCGCGGCCGTCGTCTTCTACTCGAGCCTCGTACCGGGCACCGCCTAGGCCGTCTACCTGCGCGCCACCGCGGTGCAGATCGACGGCCCGGACGACGGCATCGAGGTCTTCTCCCGCGCGGCGATCGCCGACGGCATGCGCGCGTGGACGATGGCGCACGTCACCGACGACGCCTGCCTCCGGCTCTACGCGCCCGGAAAGCTCCGTCCTCGCCACCACGCCCGGCCGCCGCGACGAGCGCTTCCCCGTCGATCTCGCGGTGACGCGCTGATCTGATGAACACGACGGCCGTCGCGAGGGGTGCCCGAAGGCACGTCCCCCGCGTGAGTCCCCGCGGGTCGGTCGCATTGGGGTCATGAATCAGCCCCCGTCAGACACGGAGCGGGTGTAGTGTCGCCTTGCGGGCGGAGGGCGCACGAAATCCAGATTCGCCGAGCAGTTCCTCCGGCTCGGCAGCGAAGGAGCCTCTCATCATGACCGCAGCCGAGAATGTCGCGACGATGCGTCGTGCCTACGACGCGTTCAACACGGGCGACATGGACACGCTCACCGAGCTCATGGACGAGACCGCGTGGCACTTACCCGGGCACAGCTCGATGGCCGGCGACTACAAAGGCCGAGGGGCGACTCTGGCGTACTTCGGCAAGCTGGCGCAGGAGACCGGAGGAACCTTCCGGGCCGAGTTGCAGCACATGGCTGCCGACGGTGACAACCGCGTGGTCGGCATCCAACGCAGCACTGGGGAGCGGAACGGCAAGCACCTGGACGTTTCCGACTGCATTGTCTTCGAGCTCGAGAGCGGCCGCGTGACGGACGGTCGCGAGCACTTCGAGGACCTCTACGCCTGGGACGAGTTCTGGTCCTAGACGTGCCGGCGCGGCCGGCCGTCGTGCGGCCGGCCGCCGATCAAGGAGCTTCGACCAAGTTCCCGAGACCTTCTCCCAACCGAGAAGCGCAAACGGGCGCCTCGTCTTCCGTGATCCCTCCGAGCACGATCGGGTCGGGGTGATCTTCGGCTGGGATGCGCAGGCACGAGTACGCGAGGAAAGGACCCATCTCGATGGCTACCTACGTGATCACCCACGAAGTGAACGATGTCGAGCGTTGGCTGAGCTCGCCGAAGCGTGAGGCTGTGTTTGGGCCGATGGGCATCACCGTTCGGACGTTCCGGGACCCAGAGGGGTCCAAGAAGACCGCGCTCATCGCCGAGATCCCTGACCTCGAGGCCTTCCAGGAGGTCATGAAGAGCGAGGCCGCCGCGGATGCCATGAAGCACGACGGCGTCAATCCAGAGACGCTTCTCATTTTCGGCGAGGCGTAGGAAAGGAGAGGGAGCCGCACAAGCTCCGACCCGGCGAACTCGGTCAGAGACCACTGCCTCGGACGAACGACCGGCATTCCGGCGGTCCAGGATCTCGGGTGATGGCGGAGGCTGCTGCTTTCTCGCCGGCTAGCGAGAGTCCGACAGCGCGGCGTGGTGAGCGCTGCTTTGCGCGAGAGCGACACCGAGCGCGCCGCGTCGCGGCGGCGAGGTGTCGCGACCTTGACGCGTTCCACGTGGCCTGGGAGGGTGAACCACAACGAACGAACGAGCGCGCCGGCGAGTGCGTGCAAGCGACGCCGTTACGTGATCGGTCGGCGGCAGGCGCGCCGCACCCGCATGCGCTCGTGACGCGGGGTGAGCGATAGGGGGCCAGGAGTTGTTGTTCAACCGTCGTCGTCCTTGACACCTGGTGCACGGTTGGAAGCTAGCCTCTGGCGATCGAGTCGAGGGCGTTGACGGCGCTAGAGCGCGCAACGCTTCTGCGGCTCGCGGACCCGAGTCTCTTCGAGGAAGCCGCGGAGTATCGGCAGCAGGTTGAGCATGCCCAGGTCACGGGGCGCTGCGAATGCGGCTGCCCGACGATCGACCTCGCTGTTGATCGGTCGGTGGCTCCCGGTCTCCCTGTGCCGGCACGCCGCTCCTTTCTGTGGAGGGCGTCCTGCGCGAGGATGAGAACGGGCTGCAGCTGATCTGCTGCGCGCGTGACGGTTGGCTCGAATCGCTCGAAGTCGTGTTCGTCTCCTCCGTGCCTCCCTCCGAGTTGCCGGACCCGGCGTCGTGGCGGCTCTCGCTCTAGCCCAGACGGGGCGTGGGACGCATCCGGCCGACCCGGACGGCCTTGCGGCACGCGGAGATCAACGACGAGGCGGAACACTCGCCACGAACCCGCAAGCGAGCAACCGCGGAATGTTGGTCTGGAAGTCCTCGAGCCAACGAAAAACGCGACCTCCCGTGAACCGGAGGATCGCGCTATACCGCCGAAGCCGACACCCGGACTCGAACCGGGGACCCCTTCATTACGAGCCAAGGCGTGCGGCGGTCAGCTGGAACTCTTCCGTCCGGATAGTCGCTCAGAGGCGGACGCGTCGTCGGACGATTCAGCCCGACCAGGCCGCTGATCGTGGCTGTGCGCCCCCGAGAAGACCCCATGTCGAGCCCTTCACATTGCGCAGCTGGTTCACCCGGTGGCGACGGCGATATGGGGTCCCTCCACCGGTCATGTATCGACGCCGACCGCTTGCCCCCCGCAACGCCTCCGCGGAAGTGAGCCGGGCGAGTTCGTCCCCCGTTGCCCCGTGGTCTGAGCGTGACTTATCGCTTCGGCACCAGGATCTGCGCGAGGGCTCCGCTCGAGAAGCGCTCCTCTTCGACGACGTCCAGCTTCAGGTGCTCTTCCAGCTCGGCGAACGGGCTGCGGCCCGCGCCGATCGCAATCGGGACCGTCGTCAGCTGGTATTCGTCGACAAGGCCCAGGCGGGTCAGCGACTTGGCGA
>JAXDHR010000042.1:0-4316 GCA_034664425.1 Solirubrobacteraceae bacterium | reverse complement strand
ACGTCACGGGCAGCGACTGCAGGCAGACGTCGTGCACGATCTGGTCGTAGGCGCGCTGGAGGAAGGTCGAGTAGATCGCCACGACCGGGCGCATTCCCTGTAGCGCGAGGCCGGAGGCGAAGAGCACCGCCTGCTGCTCGGCGATGCCGACGTCGAAGTAGCGATCGGGCATCGCCTTCTGCAGCAGCGACAACCCGGTGCCCGAGTTCATCGCAGCGGTGATCCCCACGACGCGCTCGTCGCGCCGCGCCTCGCGCACGAGCGCCTCGCCGAAGACCGTCGTGTACTGCGGCACGGCGGGGGTGGCGGCCGGCTTGGGCTTCGACGGCGCGGGACGGCGGTCGGCGATCGAGTTCGGCTTGGCGGCGTGCCAGGCCTCCATGCCCTCGAGGCCGCCCTCCTCAGCGGGCGCGAAGCCCTTGCCCTTGACCGTCGCGACGTGGATCACCACGGGTCGCTCGGCCTCGAACGCGGAGCGCAGCGCGCCGCGCAGGGCGTGCACGTCGTGGCCGTCGATGACGCCCATGTAGGCCCAGTCGAGCTCCTCCCACAGCAGGCCGGGCTGCCACAGCGCCTTGACCGACTCCTTCAGCTGCGGTCCGAGCCGCTCGAACGCGGCCCCGATCCCGCCCGGGAGCTTCGTCAGGCGCTCCTCGACGCCCTCGCGCGCCTTCCACAGCCCCGGATCGAGCCGGACGCGGTTGAAGTAGCGCGACAGCGCGCCGACGTTCGGCGAGATCGACATGCCGTTGTCGTTGAGGACCACGACCATCGGCGTTCCCAGGCCGCCGGCCTGGTGCATCGCCTCGAACGCGACGCCGCCGGTCATCGCGCCGTCGCCGACCACGGCGACGACCTTGCCGTCCTCGCCCTGACCGTGGCGCATGGCCTCCTTGAGGCCGACGGCGTAGCCGATCGCGGTCGAGGCGTGCCCGGCGCCCATGATGTCGTGCTCGGACTCCTGGATCGCGCAGAACGGGGCGAGGCCGCCGTACTTGCGGATCGTGGCCAGGCGGTCGCGGCGGCCGGTGAGGACCTTGTGCGGGTACGCCTGATGGCCGACGTCCCACAGCACCTTGTCGCGCGGGGACTCGAGCAGCGAGTGGACCGCGACCGCGATCTCGCAGGTGCCGAGGTTGGCGCCGAAGTGGCCGCCGATCTCCCCCACGGTGTCGATCAGGAGCTCGCGGACCTCCTGGGCGACGCGCTGCAGCTCGTCCTCGGAGAGTCCCTTGAGGTCGTGCGGGCCGTCGATGGAGTCCAGGAGTCGGTTCATGAGGATCGGGTGGCGATGAAGTCGGTGATCTGCTCGAGCTCCGCGGCTGTGTCCGGGGCCGCCTCGCGCAGGGCCGCGCGGGCGCTCCGGTGCGACGCGGCGGCCAGCTCCCGCGCACCCTCGAGCCCATATTGGCTCACGTAGGTGCGCTTCCCGTGGCGCTCGTCGCTGCCCTGCGGCTTGCCCAGCGCGTCCTCCGTGCCCGTCACGTCGAGGATGTCGTCGACGATCTGGAAGAGGACCCCGAGCTCCGCCGCGAAGGCGCGGAATGCAGGCAGTGTAGAGGGGGTCAGCGTGGCTTCGGTCAGCAGGAGTACGCATTCGACCGACGCTCCGATGAGTCGCCCGGTCTTGAGCTCGTGGAGGTGGCGCAACGACGTCTCCCCCCGATCGACCAGCCCCTTCACGTCGATGTACTGGCCGCCGACCATGCCGTTGACGCCGGTCGCGTCGGCCAGCTCGCCGAGCGCCGCGAGGATCGCGGCCGGGTCGCCCTGCTGCCGGTGCAGGACGAGCCGGAAGGCCTCCGCGTAGAGCCCGTCGCCGGCGAGGATCGCCACGTCGTCGCCGTAGCGGACGTGGTTGGTCGGCCGGCCGCGACGCAGCGCGTCGTCGTCCATCGCCGGGAGGTCGTCGTGGATCAGCGAGTACGTGTGGATCAGCTCGAGCGCGGCGGCGAGCGGCAGCACCTCTTCGGGATCGCGGCCGATCGCCGACGCCGTTGCGAGCGCCAGCACGGGGCGGATGCGCTTGCCGCCGGCCAGCAGCGAGTAGCGCATCGACTGCTCCAGCCCCGACGCGGCGGGCTCGCGCGCGAAGCGCAGGCCGGCCAGGTAGGTCTCGACCCGCTCGCGCAGGTGGTCGGGGTAGGTCGCGGCCGCGTTCTGGCTCGTCGTCATCACGCGAGGCGCAGCTGGCCGGGCGCTGCGGCGCCGGCGTCCGCGGCGCGCAGCTCGGCATCGAGCTGAGCGCCCGCGTCGGCAGCCAGGCGCGCGCACTCGTCCACCAGCGCGGCGGCACGGCCCGGGTCGAGCTCGCCGGAGCGCAGCTCGGCGGCGGCGCGCTCCAGGCGCTCGACGATCGCCTGCAGGCCCTCAGGCGGCATGGGCTCCGCCCTTCGCCTCGCGCAGCACCGCCGCGAGGATGCCGTTGAGGAAGCCCGGCGCCTCGCTGCCGCAGAAGGCCTTGGCGGTCTCGACGGCCTCGTCGATCGCGCCCTCGGGCGGGATCGGCCGCTCGCCCTCGACGAGCTCGGGATGGAGCATCTCGAGCAGCGCGGTGCGCAGGATGGCGCGCTCCAGCGGCGCGATCCGCTGCACCGTCCAGCCCTTGGAATGGCGCGAGATGTGCTCGTCGAGCTCGTCGGCGTTGTCGGCCGTCGCGTGCGCGAGAGCCCGCGTGAACCCGGCCGCGTCGCGCTCGAAGGCGTCGTCGAGGGGGCGGCCGGTGACGTCGTGCTGGTAGAGCGCGAAGACGGCCGCACGGCGCTGGTCGGACCGGCGGGACATGCCCGTCGCAGACTAGCTCAGGCTGCGACGGCGGCGACGCCCGCGGGCATCGCCTCGAGCCGGTGCGGGCCGCGCAGGAGCCGCAGGGCGAGCCCGATGGCGAGCGGCACGGTCCACGCCATGTAGGCGAGGTAGGGGCCGTAACCGGAGCGCGCGTCGTAGACGACGAAGGTCAGCCAGGCGCACGCGCTCGCGACCACGGCGACGACGGGCAGCTCGCGCCCGCGGCGCGCCTCCCAGGCGGCGAGCGCCACGATCAGCGGGAGGTGGTAGTAGACGAGGTCCCAGGGGTCGAGCATGCAGCGCAGCAGCAGTGCGAGCGCCAGCACGCCGAGCGCATCGTCGCGGTTGCGCTCCGCGCCCGCGCGCCGGCGCCACAGCAGCGCGATCGCCGCGCCCGCGCCGACGATCAGCGGCCGCGTCAGCGGCTGCAGCCACCCGGGGCCCATGCGCGTGCCGTGACCGGCCTTGATGAAGTCGGGCGTGGCGGGCACGCCGAACGGCCACCAGATCTGATGCGGGTGAAACAGCAGCCCGGTCGAGGTCACGGGCGCGCCGCCGGTGCGCGTCAGCAGGACGGGCAGCGCCAGCGCCGCGAGCGCGCCGGCGGCGCCGGTCGCGGCGATCCGCACCGCCCCGCGCGGTGCGGCGAACGCGGCGGGCAGGATCGCCAGCACGGCCCACTGCTTGGCGAGGACGGCGACGAGGAGCAGGGCGCTCGCCCACCCGACCCGGCCGCTGCGGGCCACGAGCACGGCGCCGACCGCGCACGCCGCGGCGAGCAGGTCCTCCGGATGGCCGTAGGTCAGGGTCGAGTACGTCAGCGCCCCGCCGGCGCCCACGACGGCGAACAGCCACCAGAAGCGGCGTCCGGCGGCGCGCGCCTGGTTCGCGAGGGCGGCACCGATCGCCGCCAGCCCGATCAGCCCCGGGAGCGCGACGAGCCGGAAGACCATCGTCTCGTCGCGGCCGAACAGCCCGGTGAGCAGCGCCGCCGGGCCGCCGACGGCGGTCGCGAAGCCCGCGTAGGCCGGGAGCCGCGAGAAGAACTCGCCGGGATGGCCGTCGATCAGCGCCTGGTAGGCGGGCAGCGACTCCGCGCTGAAGTCCGCGTTCCAGAACACCTCCCGCGAGCCGAGCATGAGCACCACGCCCGTGAAGGCGAGGGCGACGGCCCAGGGAAGCGCACCGGGATGGCGGAGCAGCGCGCGCATGGGCCTGTCATCGGCGTCTCGCCCGCTGCGGTTTAGGTCACGCCCGGGACATGTAGGCACCGCTACGGGTATCCACCTTCACGCGATCGCCGATGATCACGAACAGCGGCACGTTGACCGTGGCGCCCGTCTCGAGCGTCGCCGGCTTGTTGCCGCCGCCCGAGGCGGTGTCCCCGCGGACGCCCGGCTCGGTGTGGGTGACCTCAAGCTCGACCGACGCCGACAGCTGGATGTCGGCCGGGACGTCGTCGATGAACAGCAGGTCGACGGACTCGTTCGGGCGGATCCACTTCAGCGGCTCCTGGAGAGAGGACTCCG
>JAXDHR010000041.1:0-45209 GCA_034664425.1 Solirubrobacteraceae bacterium | reverse complement strand
TCCGCCGAGCCGCCGACCAGCTCGGGCACCTGCGCGGCGGCCCACTGGATGACCTCGCTGGAGGCCTTGCGGGTGGCGATCATCCCGGCGTCGGGCGTCTTGGCCGGGATGTCGGCGTCCCAGCCGTCGGGCAGTCGGCGGGCGAGGATGCGCTCGTACTCGGCGGCGAGCTCTGGGTGCTCGTCGCGGTAGGCGCCGAAGCGCTCGTGCCACTCGCCCGCGAGCTCGGCGCCGCGGCCGATCGCCTCGCGGAAGTGGGCGAGCGCCTCGTCGGGGACGAAGAACGGCTCCTGACTCGGCCAGCCGTAGGCCTCCTTGGTGAGACGGATCTCCTCCGCGCCCAGCGGCGAGCCGTGGGCGCTCGCGGTGTCCTGCTTGTGCGGCGCCCCCGGGGCGATGTGGGTGCGCAGCACGATCAGGCTCGGCCGCGGGTCCTCCTGCGCCGCCCCGATGGCGGCCTCGATGCGCTCGAGCGCGATCTCCTCGCCGAGGTTCTGCACGTGCCAGCCGTAGGCCTCGAAGCGGCGCGGGACGTCCTCGGTGAAGGCGAGCTTCGTGTCGCCCTCGATCGAGATGTGGTTGTCGTCGTAGAAGGCGGTCAGGCGACCGAGGCGGAGGTGGCCGGCGATCGATGCCGCCTCGGACGCGATGCCCTCCTCGAGGTCGCCGTCGGAGACGATCGCGTACGTGCGGTGATCGACGATCTCGTGCCCCGGGCGGTTGAAGCGGGCGGCGAGCATGCGCTCGCCGAGCGCGAGGCCGACGGAGGTCGCGATCCCCTGGCCGAGTGGGCCGGTCGTTGTCTCGATCCCGGCGGCGTGCCCGTACTCGGGATGGCCGGCCGCGGGCGAGTTGAGCTGGCGGAAGTGCTTGAGGTCGTCGAGCGTCATCCCGTAGCCGGTCAGGTACAGGCTGCCGTAGAGCAGCATCGACGCGTGGCCGCAGGAGAGCACGAAGCGGTCGCGGTCCGGCCACGTCGGCTCCTCCGGTGCGTGGCGCATGGTGCGCGTGTAGAGCAGGTAGGCCAGCGGCGCGAGTGCCATCGGGGTCCCCGGGTGCCCCGAGTTCGCCTGCTGGACGGCATCCATCGCGAGCGTGCGGATGGTGTTGACGCACAGCGCGTCAAGGGCGCCACGGTCGGTCGTGACGGGCACGGAAGCTCCTCAGCGGTCGGGGTCGGACGGGACGCTAGCGCAGGTGCGTGGCGGTCCGGGGGCGGGGATTTCGGGCGCCAGGGTTCGGCGGGTGCTGACGAACCCCGGGACGACGCGACGCACGATGTACGGGTCAGAGCCGTATTTCGTGCGGCGGATCGAGCCGGCCGTGATGCCCCGCACGAGATGCGGCCGCTCGCGGCCTAAGGCGTCCCCGAGGCGGCCTAAGTGACCCGTCGCCTCAACCCTGCGCGACCTCCCGATGTGACCGCGGCGTCTCAGCCGTAGCTTGGTTCATGCAGCCGCCACCACCGAACCGGAGCCGCCTCATGCATCCCCTCAGCCCCGTCCTCGCCACCGCCGTCTTCAACGAGATCGAGGCCTCCGCCCGCGAGCACGCCGCGCAGCCGCGCCGTCCCTCGCGCCTCCGCAAGGCCCGCAACCGGATCGCGGCCCGACGCGGTCCTGCCTCGTCGCCGTCATATGGGCCGCGTTCCACAGTGCGCGCGGGCCGCGCATGATGCCGTCCCCTCCCGGCTTCGTGCACGACGGGCCGAGGCAGGCAAGAATGGAGGGCGTGCTGCGACGCCTCTCCTCGCCCACGTTCGTCGGTCGCACCGAAGAGCTCGCCGTCCTGGACGGCGTGCTCGAACGGGCGGCCGGCGGCGTGCCGGCGTTCGCCTTCATCGCCGGCGAGTCCGGCGTCGGCAAGAGCCGGCTGATCGCGGAGTTCGAGGCCCGCGCGCGCCTCGACACCGCGAGCCGCTCACGCGCGCAGGTCTTCGTCGGGCACTGCCTCGAGCTCGGCGGCACCGTCATCCCCTACGCCCCGCTGCTCGACGCGCTGCGGCCCGTCGCCCGCGAGCTGGCGATCTGCGGCGACGAGCTGCGCGACGCGCTCTCGCCCGAGACCCGCGCCGCGCTCGCCGAGCTGATGCCGGAGTTCGGCCAGGAGCTCGACGGGCTGCGCCCCGCCGGCCCCGACGAGCGCCAGGGGCGCCAGGCGCGCCTGTTCGAGGCGCTGCTCGCGCTGCTCGACCGGCTCGGCCGTGACAAGCCGATCGTGCTCGTGCTCGAGGACCTCCACTGGGCCGACGCCTCCACGCGCGACTTCCTCACCTTCCTCGTCCGCTCCGCGCGCACGGAGCCGCTGGCGCTGATCACGACCTACCGCTCGGACGAGATGCATCGCCGCCACCCGCTGCGCCCGGTGCTGGCCGAGCTCGAGCGCGCCCAGGGCGTCGAGCGCATCGGCCTCGACCGCTTCGCCCTGGCCGAGGTCGAGGCGCTGGTCGCCGGCATCCTCGACACGCCGCCCGAGGCCGGGCTGGCGGAGCGCCTGTACGCGCGCGCCGAGGGCAACGCGCTCTACACCGAGGAGCTGCTGGCGGCGGCCAGCGACGAGTGCGCCCCGCTGCCCGAGACCCTGCGCGACGCGCTGCTCACGCGCGTCGAACGCCTGCCGGCGCCCGCGCAGGCGATCGTGCGGATCGCCGCCGTCGCCGAGCGCCCGTTCCAGCATGGCCTGCTCGAGGCGATTGAGGAGACCGTCGCGCCGGACGCGCTGATGGCCGCGGCCCGCGAGGCCGTCGTCGGCCACGTCCTCGTCACCCGGGATGACGGGACCTACGCGTTCCGCCACGCGCTCGTCGGAGAGGCCGTCTACGACGACTTGCTGCCGGGCGAGCGGGCGACGCTGCACTCCGCGATCGCCGAGGCGCTCGAGCTCGATCCGTGGCTGCTCGGCGAGCTGCCCGCGGGCAGCGTCGCCGCCGAGCTGGCGATGCACTACCACGCGGCGCACGACCTGCCGCGGGCGCTCGCGGCATCGGTCGAGGCCGGTCAGGCCGCCGAGCGTGTCTTCGCCTACCGCGAGGCGATGCGCCACCTCGAGCGCGCCGTCGAGATCTGGCAACGCGTCCCCGACGCCGCGGAGCGCGCCGGCATCGATCTCGCCGATGTCCTGCGCCACGCGGCCGCGGCGGCGAACCACGCCGGCGAGGCGGCACGCGCCGTCGCGCTCGCGCGCCGCGCCGTCGCCGAGAACGACGAGGCAGTGCACCCGCTACGCGCCGCGGCGCTGCAGGCGGATCTGGGCAGGCTGCTGCGCGCCATGGGCGACGAGGTCGGCTCCGATGCCGCCTACGCCCGCGCGATGGAGCTGCTGCCCGCGGACGCCAGGCGCGAGCGCGCGCACCTGCTCGAGCAGCACGCGATGAGCATGATGCTGCGGGGCCGCTTCGAGCAGGCCGACGCGCTCGCCGCCGAGGCCGCCGAGCTGGCGCGCAAGCACGGCGACGCGGACGTCCAGAGCCGCGCCGCGATCACGCTGGGCATGACGCGGGGCGCGCTGCACGGCGCCGACGACGGGCTCGCGCTGCTGCGCGAGGCGCGCGACACCGCGCGCGGCCCCGCCGACCTCAACCGGGCGGTGATCAACCTCACCGAGGTGCTGGACCTCAGCGGCCGCTCGGACGAGGCGCTCGCCGAGGTGCGGGCGCTGCTCGAGCGCGCCTCCGAGCGCCCCGAGCGCAGCGCCTACGATGCCTTCCTCGGGCTGCAGGAGGTCAACATCCTGATGCGGCTCGGCCGCGTCGACGAGGCGCTCGCGCAGCTGCCCGAGCGCGTCCCGGGCGACTCGGCCGGCTCGGCGCACATGTACCTGCGCGCACTGCGGCTCGAGCTTGCCACGCGCCGCGGCGACACCTCCGCGGCGACGGACCTGGAGGCCGCGCGGCGACTGAACCAGATCAGCCGCGACCCCCAGTGGGTCGAGCCGCTGCAGGTCAACGCGGCGCAGCTCGCGGTACGCGCCGGGCGCTTCGCGGACGCGCGCGCCGCCGTGACGACCGGACTCGCCAAGGTGCGCGAGAGCTCGGAGGGCCTGCGCATGACCCGGCTCGTGTGGGTCGGCCTGATGGTCGAAGCCGAGGCGGCCGAGCAGGTGCGCGCGCTCGGCGGCACGTTCGACCGGGCCCCGACGGAGCAGCTCGCGCGCGACCTCGAGGCCGCGCAGCGGCTGCCCGCCCAGTGGGCCGAGGGCGCGCCCTATGCCGCGCTCGCCCGCGCCGAGCTCAACCGCATCGCCCATGCGGCCGACGGCGCGCCCGCCGACCCCTCCGCATGGCACGCGCCCGCGGACGCGTTCGACGCGCTCGCGCTGCCCTGGCCGGTCGCGTACGCGCGCCTGCGCGCCGCGGAGGCGCACGTCCTCTGCGGCCAGCGCGAGGCCGCCGGCGCCGCGCTGGCGCAGGCCTGCACGGCCGCACGCGCGATGGGCGCGCTACCGCTCGTGCTCGAAGCCGAGGCGCTCGGCCGCCGCGCGCGGCTGCGGACCGACGCCGACGAGGTCGAGGCGCCCGCGGCCGACCGCAGCTCGCCCGCCGACCAGCTCGGCCTGACTCCGCGCGAGCTCGAGGTGCTGCTGCTCGTCGCCGAGGGGCGCACCAACAAGGAGATCGGCGCGACGCTGTTCATGAGCGAGAAGACCGCGAGCGTCCACGTCTCGCGGATCCTCGCCAAGCTCGACGTCGGCGGCCGCGTCGAGGCCGCGGCGGTCGCGCACCGGCTCGGCCTCACCAGCCCCGAGCCGGCGCAGTCCGGCTTGCGCGGCTAGGCGGCGCGCGCCCCTGCCATCGCCGCGCAGAAGGCGGCGACCACGTGCGGGTCGAACTGCGTCCCCGCGCAGCGGCGCAGCTCGGCCAGCGCCTCCTCCTCGCCGAGCGCCTCGCCGTAGGCCCGCTCCTGGACCATCGCCGAGTACGCGTCGCAGACGGCGACGATGCGTGCGCCGAGCGGGATCCGCTCGCCGGCGAGCCGATCGGGGTAGCCGGCGCCGTCCCAGCGCTCGTGGCTCGCGCGCACCAGCGCGGCGACCGGCCGCAGGCCGGGCACGGCGTCGACGATCGCCTCCCCGATGACCGTGTGGCGGTCCATCAGCGCGCGCTCGGCGCCGTCGAGCGGACCCGGCTTGGCGAGGATCGCCTCGGGCACCGCCAGCTTGCCGACGTCGTGGAGCTCGGCCGCGCGCGCGACGAGCTCGCGGTCGTCGGGATCGAGTCCGAGCGCCGTCGCCACCGAACGCGCCAGGTCGACGACCGTGTCCGTGTGCTCGCGCAGATCGCCGCCCCGCGCGCGCACGAGCCCGGCGAGCCACCCACCGGTGTCCGCGCCCCGCTCGAACCTCCGCGCTCTGGGCATCCTGGCGGTCGATTCGCCGCGCGGAGCGCCTACCCTCTTTGGCATGGCCACGCGAATCGAGAAGACCGACGCCCAGTGGCGCGAAGAGCTCTCCCCGGAGCAGTACGACGTGCTGCGCGAGGGGGCGACCGAGCGCGCGTTCACCGGCCGCTACTGGGACGCCCACGACGACGGCACGTACCACTGCGCCGGCTGCGGCGCGGAGCTGTTCGACGCCGGCACGAAGTTCGACTCCGGGACGGGCTGGCCGTCGTTCACCGAGCCGAAGGTCGCCGAGGCGGTCGAGCTGCGCGACGACAGCTCGTGGGGCATGCGCCGCACCGAGGTCGTCTGCCGCAACTGCGGCGGCCACCTCGGCCACGTGTTCGACGACGGGCCGCGCGACAAGGGCGGCCAGCGCTACTGCATGAACTCCTGCGCGCTTGAACTGAAGCCCCGCTAGCGCACGTACGGCCCTCGAGATGGCCGTCGTCGCCGCGAGCGGGCTCGTGAAGTCCTATGGAGAGGGCCGTGCCGCACGCCGCGTGCTCGACGGCGCGGCCCTCGCGGTGCAGCCGGGCGAGGTGGTGGCGATCCTCGGGCGCTCGGGCTCGGGCAAGTCGACCCTGCTGCACCTGATCGGTGGCCTCGACCGTCCTGAGGCCGGGACGATCATCCTCGACGGGGAGCGCGTCGACGGCGCCTCCGAGGCGCGGCTGAGCGCGCTGCGCCGCCGCCGGGTGGGCTTCGTCTTCCAGTTCTTCCACCTGCTGCCGGAGCTCTCGGGGGAAGCGAACGTCCGGCTCCCGGGGCGGGTGCGCGGCGCCCATCCCGAGGCCGGCGCCCGCGCCTCGGAGCTGATCGACACGCTCGGGCTCCGCCCCGTCGCGCAGTCGCTGCCCCATCAGCTCTCGGGCGGGGAGCAGCAGCGCTTCGCGATCGCCCGCGCGCTCGTCAACGACCCGGCGGTGCTGCTCGCCGACGAGCCGACGGGCAACCTCGACGCGGAGGCCGGCCAGGAGGTGCTGCGGCTGCTGCGCGCGGGCGCCGAGCACGGCCGCGCGGTGATCATGGTCACCCACGAGGCGGCCGCCGCGGGGATCGCGGACCGGGTGCTGACGCTTCGGGAGGGGAAGCTCGAGCCGTGATCGCGCTCGCCGCGGCCGGGCTGCGCGCGCGGCGCTCGCGCACGCTGCTCGCCGCGCTCGGCATCGTCGCCGCGTCGCTCGTCGTCGGCACCGCCGTGACCGTCGGCTACGGGCTGGGCACGGGCTTCGGCCGCGCCGCGAACGCGGCCGACCTGCCCGACGTGATCGCCCGCTTCGCGCCCGAGCGGCGGCAGCGGATCGACAAGCGCGTCCGGGCGCTTCCGAACCTCGAGAGCCGCTCGTATCGCTTCGAGGTCAACAACGTGGTGCTCGAGTCCCACGGCCGGGTGGTGCCCTCGGGCGCGCTGCACGTGGTGCTCGGCGGCCGCCGCGGCTACGACGTCGTCGAGGGCCATGACCTGACCGCCGCCCGTGGCCAGGTCGTGATCGAGCGCGGCCTGGCCACGCAGTGGGACCTGCACCCGGGCGACATGCTCGACGTCGGGCGCATCGGCCGCGAGCGGATCGTCGGCATCGCCGTCTCCCCCGACAACGTCGCCTACCCCCTCGCGAAGGCAGCGCGGGTGTACATGTCGATCGACGAGATCGCCGCGCGCTTCGGCTTCGCGCCCGCCGATGCGGACGCGAACCTCGCGCTGCTGTGGCTGCGCGACCCGGCGAAGGCCGACGTCACGCTCACGCAGGCGCGCGCGGTCTCCTTCGGGATCGGCCGGCTCGAGTTCATCACCCGCGACGGCGTCCGGCTGCTGATCGGCCAGGCCGCGGGGATCGTGATCTCGCTGCTGGTCGCGTTCTCGCTGGTGGCGCTCGCCGCCGCGGGCACGATGCTCGCGGCCGGCGCGCACGCCGACGTGCAGCGGCGGCTGCCGGCGCTGGGCGTCCAGCGAGCGCTCGGCTTCAGCCCGCGCCGGCTCGCGGGCGTGCAGGCGCTCGAGGCGCTCGCCGTCGCGCTGCCGGCCGCGATCCTCGGCCTCGCCGTCGGGGCGATCGCGGTCGCCGGCCCCGCGGGGCGGCTGCTCGCGGCGCTCAACGAGCTGCCGCCGGGCGCCGCCCTGCTCGGCCCGCTGGCGCTCGCGCTGGTGATCGTCGTGCTCGTCGTCGTGGCCGCGGGAACCTGGCCGGCGTGGCGGGCCGCCCGGCGGCCGCCCGCGGCGATCCTGCGCGGCGGCGAGCTCGCCGACCGGCGCCCCGGCGGCAGCGCGCGCGGCGGCCTGCTCGGGCTCGGCGCGCGCTTCGCGACCGCGGCTCGCGCCCGCTGGATCGCGACGGTGGCGACGATTGCCGTGTGCGCCGGCGTCGTCGCGCTGATGCTGTCGCTCGCCTCGCTGCTCGAGCGCCTGCGCGCCGACCCGGCCACCGTCGGCAAGCGCTACTCGCTGATCGCCCAGGCGGGGCCCGACCGGGTGCGCGACGTCGAAGCCGTGCCAGGCGTCGCGGCGGCGGGCGTCCGCTACCAGGTGCAGGCCGCCGACGCCTTCCGGCTCGGCGAGTCGATGCGGCTCGTCGCCTTCGCGGGCGACCACACGCGCTTCGAGGCGCCGCCGCTGGCCGCCGGCCGCCGCCTGCGCGGGCCGGGCGAGGCCGAGGTCGGCGAGGGCCTCGCCGATGCACTGGGGCTGCGCCCCGGCTCGATGCTCGCCGCCGAGCTGCCGAGCGGCCAGGAGGTCCGCTACCGCGTCGCGGGGGTCGTGCGCGCGCTGGAGGTCGCAGGCCGCATCGCGTGGGTGCGCCCGCAGCGCCTGCTCGCGGCCAGTCCGGGCCTACAGCCGTCGCTGGCGATCCGGCTCGACCCGGGCGCCGACCGCCGTGCCGTCGCGCGGCGGCTGGACGCCATCGGCGTGCCGCCGCAGCCGGCGAGCGCGGCCCAGACCGGCAACGGCAAGTTCCTCGGCGTGCTGGCGGCGGTCCTCCGCGGCGTCGGGCTCGCGGTCGGGCTCGTCTGCCTCTACGCGCTCGTGCAGGCGCTGGCCATCACCGCGCGCGAGCGACGCTCCGCGGTCGCGACGCTGCGCGCGACGGGCGCCGGCCGTGACGCGGTCGCGCTCGTCCTGGCCGGTGCGGCGCTGGCCGTCGCCGTGCCCGGCGCGCTCGCCGGGCTGGCGCTCGAGGGGGTCGTGCTCGGGCCGCTGGTCGCGCGGCTCGCGGCGGGCTTCGCCAACCTTGCGGTCACGCCGACGCTCGCGCAGGGGCTGCTCGTCGCCGTCGGCCTGCTCGTGCTCGCGGCGGCCGCCACCGCGCTCGTCGCGCGGCGCGTCCTGCGCGAGCCTGTCGTCGCGGGTCTGCGCGAGCCATGAGTGCGCGCGCGATGTCGCTGGTCGCGGGCGGCCTCGCCGCGGCGCTCGTCGCCGTCGTCGCGCTCGTCGCCGCCTGCGGGCCGGGCGGCACGGTTCCCGCGACGGGCGCGCCCGGATCGACGCTGCAGTCGACGCTCGTGGACCCGAACGGCGACGGCTTCCTCGAGCGCGGTCCCGGTGAGCCGCTGCGCACGCGGACCGAGCTGCGCGCGGGTCCCCCCGGCCGCACGCTCGCCACCTTCGGGCAACTCACCGACACGCACGTGCGCGACGAGGAGTCGCCCGCCCGCGTGCCCTTCCTCGACCGCCTCGGGCCACCGTTCACCTCGACGTTCCGCCCGCAGGAGGCCGAGTCCGACCAGGTGCTCGACGCGGCCGTGCGGGCGCTCGACCGCGAGCGCCCGCAGGCGGTGTTCGTGACGGGCGACATCACTGATTCGGCGCAGGCGAACGAGCTCGACCAGGCGATCGCGACGCTGCGCGGCGGACGCGTGAACCCGGACAGCGGCGCCCGCGGCTACGACGGCGTCCAGCGCGCGAGCTCGCCCGACCCGTTCTTCTACCGCCCCGACCTCGACGCACCGCGCTTCCCCGGGCTCCTCGCCCGCGCGCAGCGGCCGTTCACCGCCGCCGGCCTGCGCGCGCCGTGGTACCCGGCGGTCGGCAACCACGACCTGCTCGTGCAGGGCGAGGTGCCGCCGACGCCGGCGATCGAGCGCGTGGCGACCGGTGGCCGGCTCGTCGAGACGCTCGATCCCAGCCTGCGCCCACCGCGCGACGAGGCCGGCGCGGCCGCGGCCACCGCGCGGCTGCTCGCCGAGCACGCGGCCCGCACGGGCCGCCGGGTGCCAACCGATCCGGGCCGGCGCCATCCCGGCGCGGACGCCGTCGTGGCTCGCCTCGCGCGCGCCGCGCACGTCACGCCGGCGCAGCCCGGACGGCTCGACTACGCGACCGACGTCGGCCCCTCGGTGCGCGCGATCGTGCTGGACACGGTCAACCGCGCGGGCGGCTCGCGCGGGCTGCTCCCGCCGGACCAGCTCGCCTGGCTGCGCGGCGAGCTCGCGCGCGCGGGCTCGCGCTGGGTGCTCGTCTTCACGCACAACCCGCTCGAGTCCTCCGACGGCGGCGCCGCGGCGCTGCGCGCGCTCGATGCCGACCCGCGCGTCGTCGCGGTGGTCGCGGGCAACCGCCATCGCAACACGATCGTCCCCCGCCGCGCCGGCGCGGGTGGGTACTGGCTGATCGGGACGTCCTCGCTCGCGGACTACCCGCAGCAGGCGCGCATGTTCCGGCTGCGCGCGGCGGCCCACGGCGGCGCCGTGCTCGAGACGTGGATGGTCGACCAGGACGGCCGCGGCGTCGCCGGGCCGGCGCGCGAGCTCGCCTACCTCGACGCCCAGGGCGGCCGCCCCGCCGGTTTCGCGGGGCGGCCGAGCGACCGCAACGTGCGGCTCGGGATCCCCCCACGCTGACTAGGCTGCCCGCGATGGCCCAGCTCGCGCGGCCGCTGCTCGGCGGCACCTTCATCGCCACGGGGGCCCTGCACTTCGCCCGCCCGCGGATCTACGAGTCGATCGTCCCCGACTACCTGCCCGCCCACCGCAAGCTCGTCTACGCGTCGGGCGTGGCGGAGCTGCTCGGGGGCGCGGGTGTGCTGAGCGAGCGCACCCGACGGCCCGCCGGCTGGTGGCTCGTGCTCACACTGCTGGCCGTCTTCCCCGCCAACGTGGAGATGGCGGTCCACGCGGAGCGCTTCCGGAAGATCCCCGAGCCGCTGCTGTGGGCGCGGCTTCCGCTGCAGGGCCTGCTGATCGCCTGGGTATGGGCGACAGCGCTCGGACGCTGACGGATCACGACGTCCGGCTCGCTGCCGGCCAAGGGCACCTGGACAACATGCTCGGCATGGGGAAAGCGGTGAAGCTCGAGTAGACGGGCGACCGGCCCCGCGGCGCTGACGCCGCGGGGCCGGGCACGTGGTGACCGCCCGGGAGGGGTCAGGCGGCCACGGGGACGGGCTCGATCTCGTCGCGCTGCGCCGCTTCGGCGTGCTCGCGAGACTGCCGTCCCGAGATCAGGACGAGCGCCAGGATCGCGCCGACGACGGCGAATCCGGCCCCGACCTCGAAGGCGCGGGAGAAGCCCTCGGTGAGCGCCTCGCCGCGTGCCGCCGGGCTCCCGCCGGCCGCGGCCAGCACGCTGTCGGTCCGCGCCGTGGCGATCGTGGCGAGGATCGCCAGGCCGAGCGCGCCGCCGACCTGCTGGGAGGTGTTGATCAGACCCGACGCGAGGCCGGCTTCGTCCGGCCGCACGCCGGCCACCGCGGCGACCGTCATGGACACGAAGGCGAACCCGAGCCCGACCGCGGCGAGCAGCGACGGGAACAGGATGTCGCCGACGTAGGTGCCGTTCACGGAGACCTGCGAGAACCAGATCAGGCCGCCCGCGGTGAGCACGAGCCCGGCCACCAGGATCGGCTTGAAGCCGAAGCGGGTCACCAGCGAGGACGCGACGCCGGCCGAGACGATGATCCCGCCCGCCAGCGGCAGGTAGGAGAGGCCGGCCTTCAGCGCGTCGTAGCCCAGCACGTCCTGCATGTACAGCGACACGAAGAAGAACATCGAGAACAGCGCCATCGCCACGAACAGCGCCGTGATGTTCACGCCGGTGATGGTTCGCAGCCGGAAGATGCCCGGGAATGGCACGAGCGGGGCCCTCGTGCGGAGCTCGATCGCCACGAAGCCGGCGAGCAGCGCCAGCGCGAGCGCGCCGAGCCCGATCGTCTTCGTCGAACCCCAGCCAGCGTTGTTGGCGTCGACGAGGGCGTAGACCAGCAGCGACAGGCCGGCCGTCACCGTCAACGCGCCGGCGACGTCGAAGTGGCGCGGGCCCTCGTTGCGCGACTCGGCGAGGATGCGCAGGGAGCCGGCGGCCGCCGCGATGCCGATCGGCACGTTGACGAACAGGACCCACTGCCAGCCGGCCCACTGGGTCAGCATGCCGCCGAGCAGCACGCCCGCAGCGCCGCCGGAGCCGGCGACCGCGCCCCAGACGCCCAGCGCGCGGTTGCGCTCGGCGCCCTCCGTGAACGTGGTGGTCAGGATCGACAGCGCGGCCGGGGAGAGCAGCGCGGCGCCGAGGCCCTGCACGGCGCGGGCGGCGATCAGCCAGCCGGAGCTCTGGGCAAGGCCGCCGGCCAGCGAGGCGACGGCGAACAGCGTCAGGCCGATCACGAACAGGCGCCGGCGACCCAGTAGATCAGCCAGGCGGCCCCCGAGCAGCAGGAAGCCGCCGAAGGTCAGCGTGTACGCGTTGACGACCCACGAGAGGTCGTTCGGTGCGAACTGCAGGTCGCGGCCGATCGAGGGCAGCGCGACGTTCACGATCGAAGCGTCAAGCACCACCACGAACTGCGCGAGCGCGAGCAGGGCGAGGGCGAGTCCCTTGCGCTCCGATGTGGGTTGGTCCTGGCTCAAGGCAAATCTCCTGTGCGGGTGGGGCGATGGGCTGCGGACATCGTCTTCGACCGCGCCTTTGCGCACATCGGGAGGTCGGAGCCGATTGGGCCTTAGTCCCGGTCGGACCGGCCCTTAGGGCGGCTGACGAAGCTGAAGTCCGGTTCCGTTTCTGAAGATACGGAATTGACGTTCCGATTGTCAAGGGCTATCTTCACGGACATGTCACAGGTCGTCGTCGGATTCGGCGACGCCGCGAGGCGCCCGCTGCGCGCGGACGCCCGGCGCAATCGAGAGAAGGTCATCGCCGCCGCCCGCGCGGCCTTCGCCGAGCGCGGCCGGGATGCGCAGATGGACGATGTCGCGCGCCGCGCCGAGGTCGGCGTCGGCACCGTCTACCGCCACTTCCCGACCAAGGAGGCGCTGCTCGAGGCGCTCACCGAGGACACCTTCGCCCGCATCGCCGAGCAGGCGCGCGGCAAGCTCGGCCGCGAGGACGCCTGGGCCGCGTTCGTGGAGCTTATGTGGGAGGCGGGCGACTCGCTGGCCGCCGACCGCGCGCTGACCGAGGCGATGGCGGCCCGCGCGCCCGGCGCGCCCTGTCCCGGGCAGCGCGAGCTGGCGGACATCGCCGCGGAGCTGATCCGCCACGCCCAGGCGACCGGGGAGATGCGCCCCGACGTGATCGTGGAGGACATCCCGATGCTGATGTGCGGCGTCGGCAGCGCGACCGCACGGCCGCATCCCTGCGATGACGCCTGGCGCCGCCACCTCGCGATCGTGATCGACGGCCTGCGCGCGAGCGCCGCGTCCGGCCGGCTCGCGCGCTGACCGAACTATCGTGTCGCGCATGAGCGCGACCGACGCCACCGATCCCCAGCTCGACGCCGTCGCCTGGGACCTGAGCCATCTGCTCAACGGCGCCGCTGCGCGGGATCCCGCCGCCGCCGTCGACGCGATGCTCGAGGAGGGCCAGCGCCAGGCCGACGCGTTCGCCGAGGCCCATGCCGGCAAGCTCGCGCAGCTCGACGGGCCCGGCCTCGTCGCCGCCATGCAGGCCCTCGCGGAGCTGCAGGAGCTCCTCGGCCGAGCCGCCTCCTACGTGATGCTCTCCTTCTCGGAGAACACCGCCGACCCGAAGCGCGGCGCCCTGCTCCAGCGGATGCAGGAGAAGGCCACGGCGATCGAGACGCGGCTGCTGTTCTTCGAGCTCGAGTGGGCCGCGCTCGACGATGCTCAGGCGGAGGAGCTGCTCACCGCCGAGGGCCTCGACTTCGCACGCCATCACCTGCGGACGGCCCGCCGCTACCGCCCGTACCTGCTCTCCGAGCCCGAGGAGAAGATCCTCGCCGAGAAGCAGCTGACCGGCCGCGGCGCCTGGACGCGGCTGTTCGAGGAGCAGGCGTCCTCGATCGAGGTCGAGCTCGACGAAGGCGAGCCTGCGGTCTCGCTCGAGGTAGCGCTCTCGCGGCTGTTCTCGCCCGACCGCGAGGTCCGCGCGCACGCCGCCGAGCGGGTCACCGCGGCGCTGCAGCCAGGCCTGCGGGTGCGGGGTTACATCCTCAACACGCTGCTCGCCGACAAGATGGTCGACGACCGGCTGCGCGGCTACCCGCATTGGCTGGCCAGCCGCAACCTCTCCAACGAAGCCTCCGACGAGTCCGTCCAGGCGCTGATCGACGCCGTCCGCTCGCGCTACGAGGTTCCGCGCCGCTGGTACCGCCTCAAGGCGCGACTGCTCGGGGTCGACCGGCTTGCCGACTACGACCGCATGGCCGCAGTCACGCAGGAGGGCGAGCGGGTCGACTGGGATCGGGCGCGCTCGATGGTCCTCGAGTCCTACAGCGCGTTCTCGCCCGAGCTGGGGACGCTCGTGCAGCGCTTCTTCGACGAGAAGTGGATCGACGGGCCGGTGCGTCCGGCCAAGCGCGGCGGCGCGTTCTGCGCCTACACCGTGCCCTCCGTGCACCCGTACGTGCTGCTCAACTACACCCACCAGCGCCGCGATGTGCTGACGCTCGCGCACGAGCTCGGCCACGGCGTCCACGCGGCGCTGGGCGCGCGCCAGGGCGTGTTCCACATGTCGACGCCACTGACGATGGCCGAGACGGCGAGCGTGTTCGGCGAGACGCTGGTCTTCGGTCGCCTGCTCGAGCAGGCGCAGACGCCCGAGTCGCGGCTGGCCTTGCTCGCGGAGAGCATCGAGGGCTCCATCGCCACGGTCTTCCGGCAGGTCGCGATGAACCGCTTCGAGCACCTCGCGCATACGGAGCGCCGCGAGGCCGGCGAGCTGAGCGTCGACCGCATCGGCGAGCTCTGGGCCGGGTCCCAGGAGGAGCTGCTCGGCGACGCTGTCGAGGTCACCGAGGGCTACCGATCGTGGTGGTCCTACGTCCCCCACTTCGTCGCCACGCCCGGCTACGTCTACGCGTACGCCTACGGCCAGCTGCTCGCGCTCGCCGTCTACGGGCGCTACGAGGAGGAGGGCGATGCGTTCGTGCCCGCCTACCTCGAGCTGCTCGGCGCGGGCGGATCGCGCAGCCCGGAGGAGCTCGGGAAGATCGTCGGCGTCGACCTCGCCGACCCGGGGTTCTGGGACAAGGGCCTCGCCCTCGTGGAGCGCCAGCTCGACGCCGCCGAAGCCGCGGCGCGCGACACCGGCCGGCTCCCGGACTAGGGATCGCGCAGATCCTCGGGCCGCGGGTGGCGCAGACCCCGCACCGTGAGCCCGGCGGCGGCCGCGCTCCCGCCCAGGAGCACCGCCACGGCCGCGACGAGATACCCGCCGGGGATTGCCACGGCGTCCGGCGGCGGATCGAAGACCCCGGTCAGCACCTTCACGAGCATCGCGGTGATACCCGCTGCCACCAGCGCGCCCAGCACGAGCCCGCCGAGCGCGACGAACGCGCTCTCGGCCCATACGAAGGCGCCGAGCTGGCGCGCGCGTGCCCCGAGCGCGGCGGCGATCGCAAACGTCCGCCGCCGCTCCCGGAAGCCGATCGCGAGGGCCAGCCCGGCACTGGCGAGCGCGAGCACCAGCGCGAAGCCGAGCTCGACGCGGGTGAGCCCGGACAGCTCGACTGCCGTGAGGTTGGAGCCGACCACGACACGCTGCGAGGCGATGTCGGCGACCTTGGCGCTTGCGCCCACGACGCCCCGCACCCGGCTCGCCACCGCCGCGGGCTCGGTCCCGTCGGTCTGCACGAGGAACGTGCCGACCGCCGATGATCCGGTCGCGCGGGCGACATAGGCGGCGTTGGCCACGAAGAACGAGTCGTGCGGCGCGGTCGGGAACTCCTTCGCGACGCCGACGTAGTGGAACGGAATCGTCTTGAGGCGCTTCGTCGCGCCGTCCTGCAGGCGCAGGCGCAGCAGGTCGCCCGGGTTGAGCTGGAAGTCCTTGACGGTCTCCTCTGAGACGAGCACGCCGTCGGACCGCTGGGCGAGCGTGTGCATGAGCTGCGCGGCGCTGCCGCCCGAGAACCACGAATCCTGCAGCGAGCCTGCGGCGCCGATCGTCGAGGGGCGGACGCCGTAAAGGTCTTGCAGATCGGCGCCGACGTAGGCGAAGCGGTGCTGGAGCGGCTCGACGCTCGCGACGCCGGGCACCCGGGCGAGCCGGGCGGCCGCCTGCGGCCCGACGCTCACACCGGGCGACTCGGTGACGGTCACGTCGGCGCCGTTCGTGAGCCGCGCGTCGACCTCGGCCTGCTGGTTGTAGGTGGCATTGAAGACGGCGGTGGAAGCCGCGAACGCGGCGGTAAGCGCGACCAGCGTGAGCGCCCGGGCGAGCAGGCGGTGCTCGCGGCCCATCGAGGCGGCGACCATCGGCGAGAGCTCACCCGCCAGCGGTCGCAGCACGCGGGCGAGCGGCCGGCGCCCGCCCGTGAGCAGCGCGGTCGCCAGACGGTGCGCGAGCAGCCCCGCACCGATCCAGGCCAGGACGGGCGCCAGCAGCGCGTACCAGTTGACCGATACCTGGGGGACGCCCTCGGGCGCGAGCACCAGCGAGTAGCCGTTGCGGGAGGCCTGCCAGAAGATCAGGGCGGAGCCGACCAGTGCGATGACGTCGAGCGGCGCCCGTTCCCACGGCGCGCGCCGGGCGCCGGGCGCGACCGCCTGCCGCTGCCCGACGACGGTCAGCGAGCGCGCGTCGCGGCGGCCGGGCAGCGCGATCGCCAGGGCGGCTACGGCCAGCCCGGCGAGCGCCGCGCCGCCGCCCCAGAGGATCGCCGAGAGCGTCCCGGCGCCGAAGCTCGCGGTGCCGAAGGCGATCGACCCGATCGCGAGCGCGGCGCCGAGACCGAGCACGACGCCGAGCACGCCGGTCACGGCGGCCTCGGCGACCGCCAGCCGTGTCAGCTGCGCGGCCGACGCGCCGCGCGTGCGCAGCAGGGCGGCGTCGCGGCGCCGGCGATCGCCCCCGGCCGCGGCGATCGCCGCGGTCACGAGCGCCGTGAGGACCGCGCCGGGGACGCCGAGGAAGAGGAACAGCAGCTCGGCGTAGAGCGCATCCTGGCGCGCCTGGTCGAGCGCAGTGCCGAGGTTGTCGCCGACGAGGGCCGCGCCCGCGAGCCGCGTCTCGAGGTTGCGCGCGTGGCCGGAGATCTGCGTGAACGCGGCGCTCGGGCTGCCAGGAAGGGCGCGCGAGAGGCGGGCGTGGATCTGCGTGACCGGCGCGCCGGCGCCGTGCGCGGTGACCTTCGCGAACTGCGCGGAGGGCAGCAGCACGACGTTGTCGGGCGGCGCGGCCGGCTGCGCGCCGACGGGCGCGCCGACGTGCTGGAACAGCGAGTCCGCGGCAGGCAGGTCGACCACGCCGGCGACGCGCACCGGGGCCGTGCGAGCTCCGCGCAGGCCGATGTGCACGATGCTGCCGGGATGGGCGTGGAGGTTGGCCGCGGTCTGCTGCGCCAGCAGGACGCCGGTCCCGCTGCCCGACAGGACGCGGATCTCTCCCGGGAACGCCGCGGCGTACCCCGCGGGAAGCCCGAGGAGCTTCCCGGGCCCCGTGCGCTGCGAGGACCCGCCGCTGGTAGCGCTGAGGCCGGTGGTATCGGCGAAGCCGACGGGCAGCGCACGCTGCACGCCGCCGAAGTGGCGCACCTGGTCGAGCACCCGCGCGGACGCGCCGCTGGGCTGGACCTCGACCTGCCAGTCGACGGGAACCCGCGCCGCCGCCCGGGAGGTCATGCGCCCGGTGGTCGTGGAGAGGAACGCGCCGATCGACGCGAGCAGCGCCACGCAGACGGCGACGCCGGCGGTGGTGCCGAGCAGGCGCGAGCGCCGGTGGGCGAGCAGCCCGCGCAGCCACATCGCGCCGATCATGCCGTCACCGTGCCCGTGGGAAGGCTCAGCGCGCCGCTGTGGATCTCCCAGCGCTCGTCGAGCCGGCCGGCGACCGCGGGATCATGCGTGGCGACGACGAGTGCCGCGCCGGCGTGGCCTGCCGCCGCGAGCAGCACGTCGACGACGGTCGCTGCGTTGACGTGGTCGAGCTGGCCCGTCGGCTCGTCCGCGAGCAGCAGCCGCGGTTCGCCGGCGAGGGCGCGCGCGACGGCCGCGCGCTGGGCCTGGCCGCCTGAGAGCTCGTCGGGCAGCTTGTCCGCGAGCGCTCGGAGATCGAGCCGCGCGAGCGCGTCACGGGCGCGCTCGCGGGCCCGTGCGTCGGTCTCGCCGCCCAGCACCAGCGGGAACGCGACGTTCTCGAGCACGGTCAGCGGCGGCAGCAGGCTAGGGCCCTGGAAGACGACGCCGACGGGGCCGGGACGCAGTGCCGCGAGAGGCCCGAGCGCGGGCCACTCGACGGTGCCGATCGTCGGGCGGTCGAGGCCGGCCATCAGGTGCAGCAGCGTCGACTTCCCGGAGCCCGAGGGACCGACGAGGGCGATCCGCCCTCCCGCGGCGACCTCGCAGTCGGTGGGCCGCAGCGCCACGGTAGCGGCAGCACCGTTCCCGTAGGTGCGCGCAGCGCCGCTGCAGCGGACGAGCAGCTCTGCCGTCATGCCGCCACCTCCCCGTCCTGCAGCCGGACCTCCCGGTCGGCGACCGCCGCCACGCCGGGGGCGTGGGTCACGATCAGCACGGCGCCGCCGGCCTCGGCGCGTGCCCTGAGCAGGCCGACGATCCGCTCGCTCGTCGCGTCGTCGAGCTCACCGGTGGGCTCGTCGGCGAGGATCACCGCCGGGTCGTTGGCCAGCGCGACGGCGAGGCCGGCGCGGGCCAGCTCGCCGCCCGAGAGCTGGCTGGGTCGGGCGTGCGCCCGCCCGGTCAGGGCGCAGCGGGAGAGGACCTCCTCGCGCCAGGCGACATCCGTGCGCGACCCGCCGAGGCGCTGGGCGAGCGCCATGTTCTCGCGCACGGAGAGATGGCCGGCGAGGTTGCCGGACTGGAAGAGCACCCCGATGGCGCGAGCGCGATGGCGGGCGCGCTGCTCCTCGGAGCGGCGCGTGAGGCGCTCGCCCCGGATGCGGACGACCCCGCCGTCGGGCTCGTCGAGCCCCGCGAGGCAGTGCAGGAGCGTCGACTTGCCGGAGCCCGAGGGTCCGGTGACGGCGACGACCTCGCCTTCGCCGACCGTGAGCGAGACACCTCGCAGCGCGAGCGTCTCGTCGTCGCCGGCGTGGAAGAAGCGGTAGAGGCGCTCGGCCTCGAGGGGAGCGCTCATCATCGCCACCGCAGGGAGTCGGTGACGATCCGCCACGGGTCGACGTTGTCGGCGCCCTTCGGCCCGCTGAGCGTGAGCACGACCTCCCGGCCCTTGTGGAAGAACGAGTAGCGCTCCACCTCGGCGGGCTTGGTCTTGCCGGTCACTGGGTTGGGAACGCCCGCCGTCTCGTACTTCGCGAGCACGGCCGTGCCAGACGTGCGGCTGACCCTGGTCACGGTGCCCGGCTTGTAGGCCTTCGCGCTCGCGGCGATCGGCTGCAGCTCGTGGGAGCGCACGCTCGCCACCGTCGGCGCGCTCGCGGCGGCGTGCGCCGCCATCACGATCGAGTTGAGCTTGTCGGTGAAGCGCGTCGCGACGGCCGTCGCGGTCCGCGACCAGCCCTCCGGCACCTTGACCGAGTAGGTCGCACCGCTCGGCCGGTAGCGCACGTAGACCTGGGTGTCCGGGATGTCGCCGGCAGGGTTGACCTCGGCAGCCTTCCGGTTCGGCGTGCCGCTGCTGCTGGCCGAGGACGACGACGCCGGCGAGCTCGAGCCGCAGCCCGCGGCGACGAGGGCGAGGGCCGCGGGAACGAGGGCGGCGAGAGCGCGAGGTGACATGGGCGGCGACGCTAGGCGGCGCGGGTCAGGCTCCGGCCCGCGCCAGGTCAACGCGAGGTCAAAACCGGCCGGCCGAATCCACCCCCCGGGTACCGTGGGCGCCGTGCCGCCGCCAGGGATCCTCGTGGTCGAGGACGACGACGCGATCGCGTCGGGGCTGGTGCGCGTCCTCGAGTCGCAGGGGTTCCTGGTTCGCCGGCTCGCCCGCGGCGGACCGGCGGCCGCGGCCGCCGGCGCGGACATCGGCCTCGTCGTGCTCGACCTCGGCCTCCCCGACGTCGACGGCATCGACGTCTGCCGGCGGCTGCGGCGGCTCCGGCCGGAGCTCGCGATCCTGATCCTCACCGCGCGCGACCACGAGCTCGACGTCGTCACGGGTCTCGACGCCGGCGCGGACGACTATCTCGTCAAGCCGTTCCGCCTCTCGGAGCTGCTCGCCCGCGTGCGCGCGCACCTGCGACGCGCCGCGGCCGCCGAGGCGCCCGAACGGGCGGCCCTGTGCGCCGGACCGCTGCTCGTCGAGCCGGCCTCGCGGCGGGCGTGGCGCGACGGCGAGGAGCTTGCGCTGCGCCCGAAGGAGTTCGACCTGCTTGCACTGCTCGTCGCGGAGGCCGGTCGCGTCGTGACGCGCGAACGGATCATGCGCGAGGTCTGGGACACCGAGTGGCTCGGCTCCACGAAGACACTCGACACGCACGTGTTGTCGCTGCGCAACAAGGTCGGCGCCGACGCGATCACCACCCTGCGCGGCGTCGGCTACCGGCTCGAGCTGCCGTGAGGCGGCGGTTGGTCCTGGCGATTGCGGGCGTCGCCGCGGCGGCGGTCCTGCTGTTCGCGGTGCCGCTCGCCGTCGTCCTGCAGCGCACCTACCGCGACGAGGAGCTGCTGCGCCTGCAGCGCGACACCATCAGCGCCACCCGCGCGATCAACCCGGCGGCGCCCTCCGCCGACCCGATCGAGCTGCCGCGCAGCACCGATCAGCTCACCGTCTACAGCCGCGCTGGCCGCCGGGTCGCGGGGCACGGGCCGCCGGTCGCGGACGCGGTCGTGCGCCAGGCGCAGACCTCGGGCCGCCCGAGCGATCGCGTCGCGGGCGGCCGGCTCGTCGTCGCGGTCCCGCTGCTCGACAACGAGCGTGTCGTCGGCGTCGTCCGCTCCGAGCGCAGCCAGGCCAACGTCAGCGACGCCGCCGGGCGCGCCTGGCTGCTGCTGCTCGGCGCGGCGGCCGCCATCGCGGTCCTCGCGGTGCTCGCCGCCGTCGTCCTCGCCCGGCGGCTCGCCGCACCGCTCGAGCGGCTCGCCGGCGCGGCGCGGCAGCTCGGGGACGGCGACTTCACGACGCGCGCCCCCCGTTCCGGCGTTGCCGAGCTCGACGCCGTCGGCGCGGCACTCGACGCGACCGCGGGACGGCTCGACGATCTCGTGGCCCGCGAGCGGGCGTTCAGCGCGGACGCCTCGCACCAGCTCAGGACGCCGCTCGCCGCGCTCCGGCTCGAGGTCGAGGCGATGGAGCTGCGCGGCGAGTCGCCGGAGGCGGTCGCGCGGGCGATCGCGCAGCTCGACCGGCTCGAGGAGACGATCGGCGTGCTGCTCGCCGTCGCGCGCGACACGCCGCGCGGCGACGCGCGGGCCGATCTGGCCGCACTCGCCGACGAGGTCGAGCAGCGCTGGCGCGGCGCCCTCGCGGCCGAAGGCCGCCCCCTGCGGATCGCGATCCGGGCCTCCGAGCCCGTCGTGCGCGCCGCGCCCGCCGTCCTCGACCAGGTGCTCGACGTGCTGCTCGCCAACGCGGCGAGGCACGGCGGCGGCGCGGTCTCGCTCACCGTCCGCGAAGCCGACGGCTCGATCGCGGTCGACGTCGGCGACGAGGGCGCGGGGTTCGCCGGGGATGCCGAGGCCGCGTTCGCCCGGCGCTCCGGCTCGGGCGACGGGCACGGCATCGGGCTCGCGCTGGCGCGCGCCCTCGTGCACGCCGAGGGCGGCCGGCTGCTGGTCACCCGCGCCGCTCCGGCGCCGGTGCTGACCGTGCTCCTCGCTAGGAGGTCGCGGGGCGCCGACGCGCCCGGATGAGGAGCAGCGCGACGACGGCCACCACGGCGAGGATCGCCACGTAGTCGACGTAGCGGAACGCGCTGTGTACCTGGTCCCAGTTGCCACCGAGTGCCCAGCCGGCGCCCGCGAACGCGAGGCACCAGATCGCCGAGGCGGCGATCGTGAGGGCGGTGTAGCGGCCGAACGGGCTGCCGAGCACACCCGCGGGGATCGAGATGAACGAGCGCACGAGCGGTGTCAGCCGGCCGAGGAACACCGCCGCCGAGCCGTAGCGGTCGAACCAGCGCTCGGCGCGCGCGAAGCGATCCGGCCCGAGGTGCAGCCAGCGGCCGCGGCGCTCGATCAGCTCGCGCCCGCCGCGCAGGCCGATCAACCAGCCGATCCACGAGCCGACGAGGTAGCCGAGCGTACCGGTGACGACGAGCACGAGGTACGCGGGCAGCCCGGACCCCACTTCCGTGCCCAGCAGCCCGACATGGCTGCCGGCGATCGCGCCGCTCGCCACGGCGCCCGCGAACAGCATCGTCAACTCGCCGCCGACCGGGAGCAGCGAGTCGATCGCCATGACGACGAAGACCGCGAGCACGGCGTGGTGGGCGATGAAGTCGGTGATGGTGGCGGTCATCGCGGAGCGCGGAGAGCGGACATCGTGGTCGAGCATGGTCGCAGGCACCTGAACGGAACCTGAAACGGCGATGTGCCATGGCGTCGCCATCATGTCAGGGATGCGACCCGAGCGGATCGGCCTCTGCGAGGATGACGCGGAGCTGCGGTCCGTGCTCGTGCGGGCGTTGCGCGACGAGGGCTTCGAGGTGCGTGCGACCAGCACGGGGCACGAGGCGGTCGACGTCTTCTCGGCTGCGCCGCCGGACGTGCTGGTGCTCGACATCGGCCTCCCCGACGCGGACGGGCGCGACGTCTGCCAGGCGCTGCGCGTCCACGGCGTCGACGCGCCGGTGCTCTTCCTGACCGCGCTGGGGATGCTGACCGACCGGCTGTCGGGCTTCCATGCCGGCGGTGACGACTACCTGCCGAAGCCGTTCGCCCTCGCCGAGCTGCTCGTGCGCCTGCGTGCTCTGCTCCGCCGCCGCGGCGACCCGCCGGAGGCGGCCGCGGGAGACGTCCGCCTCGACCCGGCGCTGCACGGCGTGCGGGTCGGCGACGCGGAGGCCGCGCTGACGCCCACCGAGTTCCGGCTGCTGGCCGCGCTCGCCGCCCGGCCCGGCGAGGTCGTGCGCCGCCACCAGCTGCTCGCCGCGGCCTGGCCCGACGGCGCGATCGTGCACGACAACACGCTCGACACCTACATCGGGCGCCTGCGCCGCAAGCTGCGAGAGCTCGGAAGCGTGACCCGGATCGAAACGGCCCGCGGCGTGGGCTACGTGCTGCGGTGAAGAGGCTCGACCTGCGCGGCCGGGTCGTGCTCGCCTCGGTCGCCGTGCTCGGTGCGGGGCTGCTCGCGCTCAGCGTCGCCGGCAACCTCCTGCTCACGACCCGCTTGAGCGACGACGCTTCGTCGATCCTGCGTACGCGCGCCGACGGCGAGCTCGCGACGCTCGACTCGGCCGGGGGCACGCTGCGCCTGCGCGACACGAACAACGACGCCGCGCTCGATCAGCAGAGCTGGGTCTACGACGCCCGCAGTCGAGCGATCGAGCGAGCGCCATCCGATCCCAGCCTGCAGGCGGCGGCGAACGCGCTGGCGCACGTCACTCGCCCGACCGAGCGCACCGCCGGCGACAGCATCCGGCTGCTCGCGGTGCCGGCGCGTCGCGACCGCGGCGGCACGCGGATCGGCGTCGTCGTCGTCGGGACGTCGCTGCTGCCCTACCGCCACACGGAGCGGATCGCGCTCGGCGGCACGCTCGTGATCGACCTCTTCGCGCTCGTCGCCGGCGCCCTGCTCGTGCGCCGCGCGGTGGGCCTCGCGTTGCGCCCGGTCGCGGAGATGACCGCACGCGCCGCCGATTGGAGCGAGCGCGATCTGCATCGCCGCTTCGGGCTCGGCCCGCCGCGCGACGAGCTGACCGGCCTCGCCGCGACGCTCGACGGACTGCTCGAGCGCATCGACGGGGCGCTGCGCCACGAGCAGCGCTTCTCGGCGGAGATGGCGCACGAGCTGCGCACGCCGCTGGCCGGCGTCCGCGGCGAGGCGGAGCTCGCCCTGCGCGCGGGCACGCCCGACGATGAGCTGCGCGGGGCGCTCGAGCGCGTGCTCGCCGGAACCGATCGGATGGCCGCGGTGATCGAGACCCTGCTGACCGCCGCACGCAGCGACGCCGACCGTCCGCAGGGCGATTCCGACGCCCGCACCGCGGTGGCGACGGTCCTCTCCGTACTCGAGCCGGTCGCGGCCGCGCACGACGTGCGGCTCGACGTCGAGCTCGGGACCGTGCCGCTCGCCGTCGGCGCCGAGTCGGAGGTGGTCGCCCAGGCGCTCCACCCGCTCGTCGACAACGCCGTCCAGCATGCACGCGGCGCCGTGGCGGTCTCTGTGGCCCGCGACGACGGCCACGTGATCGTCACCGTGGGGGACGACGGCCCCGGGCTCGCGGCCGATGCCGTCGAACGGATCTTCGAGCCGGGTGTCAGCGACACCGGCAGCGCGGGGCTGGGGCTCCCGCTCGCCCGGCGCCTGGCGCGGGCCTGCGGCGGTGAGGTCGCCGCCCGCGCCGATCCCGCCGGCGGGCGCTTCGAGCTGCGCCTGCCGGCGACGTCGTCCGCCGGGGCGCGCTGAGCGACCGGAGTCGCGCGGTGCTCATCGCGTGTCGCGCGGGCGCAGCTTGTGCACCCCGCCGCGCGGGAGGTCGGGAGAGGCGGTCGTGGAAACGTCGAAGCGCTCCCGCGCGTGCTCGAGGAACCGCTCCGCGGGTGCGCGGCCCGGATCGGCGATCCACGCGACCCCGCGCTCGCCGAGCAGCGGCCCGAGCGCGTCGAGCAGCGGTGCCACGTCGCGGGCCTCGTAGAGCACGTCAGAGGCGAGCACGAGGTCCCACGGGCCGCGCTCGACGATCGGTCCCGGCCGCGCCCAGGAGCAGACGAGCGTCTCCAGGCGCGCGCCGTTGCGCTCGGCGTTCTCCGCCGTCAGCGCGACGGCGTCCGGCGACCAGTCCGTGGCGAGCACCCGCGCGCCCTGCAGCGCGGCGGCGATCGAGGGCAGACCGAGCCCGCAGCCGAGCTCCGCCACGCGGCGCCCGCCGAGCGTGCGGTCGCCGATGGCGCGGGCCAGCGCGAGCGAGCTCGGCCACAGCTCGGCCCAGTAGGGCAGGAACTCCTCGTGCTCGAAGGCCTCCTCGTCGAGCAGCGCCTCGGCGTCGCGGGGACGCAGCAGGCGCAGCTCGCGCCCCCGCACGCCGACGGCCTCCTCGATCAGGTCCTCGTGGTCCATGGACGTGGTTGTATCCAGCCCATCGCCTCCGGGGAGCCACGAGTCACCAGCATCGACGTCGCACGGCGCGCAGGCGTCTCGCAGTCGACCGTCTCGCTCGTGCTGTCGGGCAAGGGCGCGGGCCGGATCTCCGCCCGCACCGAAGCCGCCGTGCGTGCCGCGGCGAACGAGCTCGGCTACCACACGAACCTGGCTGCGCGAGCGCTGCGGACCGGCAGCGCGCGCACGATCGGGCTCGTCGTGCCGGACGTGACCCACCCGTTCTTCGGGCGGCTGCTGCGCGGCGCGCAGGCCGCCGCCTGGAAGGAGGGCTACGCGGTCGTGCTCGCCGACGCGGCCAACGACCCCGAGTGGGAGCTCGCCTCGCTCGCCGCCCTGCGGGCGCTGACCGTCGACGGCTACCTGTTCTTCCGCGTCGAGCCGCCGCCGGGACCGCCGCTGCGAGCGGTGACGATCGAGGCCGCCTCCCCGGGCATGCCGGGCGTGCGGCTGGACGCCGGCGGCGGGACGCGCGCGGCGCTGGCGCACCTGACCGGGCTCGGGCACCGGCGCATCGGCCACGTGGGCTCGCTGGTGGCGACGGAGACCTTCCGCGAGCGGCGCGACGCCGTGCGTGCGGTGATGGACGACCCCAGCCTGCACGTCGAGTCGGCGTTCTCACTCGACGCCGCACGCGATGCGGCGCTGCGGCTGCTGCGCCGCGACGACCGTCCCACCGCCATCTTCGCCGACGACGACATCCTCGCCGCCGGCGTCTACATCGCCGCACGCTCGCTCGCCATCGCGATCCCCGCCGAGCTGTCCGTCGTCGGCTTCGACGACCTCGAGCTCGCACGCCTGCTCGACCCGCCGCTGACAACCGTCGCCGCCGACGCCGAGGCGCTCGGCGCCGCGGCCTTCGAGGCGCTGCACGAGCTGCTCGGCGGTGGCACGCCGTCGCCGGAACGAGTGCTGCCGGTGGAGCTGATCGTCCGCGGCTCCACCGCACCACGAACCTAAAGGGGCCTGACCCCTTTACCTAAAGGGGTCAGGCCCCTTTAGGTTCGACCGCCGGGACGCCGCCATGGGGTAGTGGTCATACGTAGTACGCTAATTCGTATGACGCTACCAACATCGCTCATCACAGCCGGCGCCGCGCTGCTCGCGGCCAGCGGCGCCCAGGTCGCCGGAGCGCCGCGCGTGAGCGGCGCCGCGGGGGCTCGGCCCGTCGTCGTCGTCGCGAGTCCTGCGCTCGCCGCGGACCCGCGAGCGCGGGCGGCGATCGCGCGCGCCGGCGCACAGCTGCGCGTGCCGCGCTCCCCCACCGAGCAGCTCTCCGTCACCCATCTGTTCGCCGCCCGCGGCGCCACGATCGTCGGTGCCGGCCTCGACCGGCGCGTCGCGGTCGACCCTGTCGCCGCGCGCTATAGCGGCGTGCGCTTCGTCCTGCTCGGCGAGCGCCCGGGCCTGGCGCGGTTGCGGGCCGCGCTGCGCGCGCCATAGACTCGGCGCCGATGGCCCCGACCGTCCTCGTCACGGGAGCCTCGACGGGCATCGGCCGCGCCTGCGCGGAACGGCTCGCCGATCGCGGCTGGCGAGTGCTGGCCGGCGCGCGCAGCGATGCCGCGCTGGCGGCGCTCGACGCGATCGCCGGCATGGAGGCGATTCGCCTCGACGTGACCAAGCCCGAGCAGGTCGAGGCCGCGGCGGCCGCGACCGGACCGCACCTCGACGCGCTCGTCAACAACGCCGGTGTCGCCGTCACCGGTCCGGTCGAGGTGCTCGCCCTCGAGGAGTGGCGCAGCCAGCTCGAGATCAACCTGCTGGGCCAGGTCGCGGTGACGCGCGCGGTGCTGAGCGCGGTGCTCGCGGCGCGCGGCCGGATCGTCAACGTGTCGTCGATCGGCGGCCGCGTCGCGCTGCCGCTCTTCGGCCCGTACGCGGCATCCAAGTTCGCGCTCGAAGCGATGACCGACTCACTGCGCCGCGAGCTGCGCGGGCAGGGCGTCGCCGTGGTCGCGGTCGAGCCGGGCGCGGTGGCGACGCCGATCTGGGGCAAGGGCGTCGAGGGCGGTGATGCGGTGACCGCCAGGATGGACACCGCCCAGCAGCAGCGCTACGGACGGCTCGTCGCCGCGGTCCGCCGCGCGGCGGAGCGAAGCGGTCGCGAGGGGGTCGCGCCCACCCGCGTCGCGGACGCGGTGGAGGCGGCGCTGACCGCCTCCCGCCCGCGCACTCGCTACGTGGTGGGGCGCGAGGCGCGGGTGCAGGCGACGCTCGGCCGCCTGCTGCCCGACCGGGTCATGGACGGCCTGGTCGCGCGTGCGCTGCGCTGACCGACTACCGCGTGCGGTAGACGATCCGCCCGCGGTTGAGGTCGTAGGTCGAGAGCTCGACGCGGACCTTGTCGCCCGGGTTGATGCGGATACGGAAGCGGCGCATCTTGCCGGCCAGGTGGGCGAGGACCTCGTGCCCGTTCTCCAGCTTCACGCGGAAGAGCAGGTTCGGGAGCGCCTCGGTGACCTCTGCATCGACGATCAGCTTCTCTTCGACGGCCATGCCGTACACCTCCAAGTTCGGATGTGAGGGCCTCCGGTCGCGCGGTGTGGTGACCGCGGCTAGATCTGTGCGACGCGCGCGCCAAGCGGCGCCACAGCGAGACCCGCACGAAGGCGTACCCCCATTCTAGACGGATCGGGCCGTTTTGACACGCGTCATGCGCGCGGAAGCGCATCGATGCGCCGGATCCACGCCCGCAGTCGCGGATGGGCCTTCGTCGCGAGCTCGCGCTCGAGCACCCGGTGAAAGAGTTCGTCGTCCTGCGCCGGGCGTCCGGCGGCGTACTTGAGGAACGGGAACGCCACGCAGTCGGCGGCGCCGAACCGCCCGAACAGGAAGTCGCCGCCGGCGAGCAGGCCCTCGAAGACGTCGAGCCAGTCGCGCAGCCGCTGCGATTCGCTCGCGAGCGCGACGCCGTCCGCATCGCCGCGCTCGAGCCCGTCGGCGATCGCGTTCGGCGGCCCCTTCCAGACCCCGTCGAACCACTCGAGAAAGACGGCGACCCGCGCCGCCTCGAGCGGGTCGTAGGGGAACAGCGGCGGCTGCGGCCACTGGTCCTCGAGGTAGCGCAGGATCCGCTGCGAGTCGCTGACGACGTGCCCGTCGTGCTCGAGCACCGGCACGAGCGGCTGGCCGCTGACCGCGATCACGGGGGCACGATCGGCGTAGTCGATCCATACCCGCTCGACCGCGACAGCCTTGTGGCCGAGGGCGAGCGCGACACGTTCGACATTCGTCGACCACCGGGCGCAATACAGGCGCAGCACTAGTCTGGATGCTCGCAGGATTGCCTTCGACCCGACCCTGGAACGATTCGACCCATGCCCAACGGCCAGTCCGACCTCGCGCGCGCGGCCGAGACGCTCGCGTCCCAGCTGCCCGAGCCGCTCGCGCCGCTGGCGCGGCTCGCCTACAACTACCGCTGGTGCTGGACCCCCGGCGGCGACGAGCTGTTTCGCTCGATCGACCCGCTGCGCTGGGAGCAGTGCGCGGGCAACCCCGTCCGCATGCTGCAGGAGGTCGGGCCCGAGGCGTGCCGGCGAGCCGCCGGCAACGACGACCTGCTGCGTCGCGCGCAGGAGCTCGACGCCACGATCCAGGCCGACCTCGACCGCGACGCCGCTGCCGGACCGGTGTCGCCCGAGCGCCCGGCCGCGTACTTCTGCGCCGAGTACGCCGTCCACGCCTCGCTGCCGATCTACTCCGGCGGACTCGGCGTGCTGGCCGGCGACGTGGTCAAGGAGGCATCGGACATGGCGCTGCCGCTCGTCGCCGTCGGGCTCATGTACCGCCAGGGCTACTTCCGCCAGCGCATCGACGCCTGGGGCTGGCAGCACGAGTACTGGGTCGACACCGATCCCGACCGCGTCCCGGCCGCTCTGGTGACGGCCGACGACGGATTCCCGCTGACGGTCACCGTGCCGATCCGCGGCGTCGGCGTCGTCGCCCAGGTATGGCGCATCGACGTCGGCCGCGTGCCGCTGTACCTGCTCGACGTCGACCGCCCCGAGAACGACCAGGTCACGCGCTGGATCACCTCGCGGCTGTACGTCGGCGATCCCGACTTGCGCCTCGCGCAGTACGTGCTGCTCGGCGTCGGCGGGGTGCGGGCGCTGCGTGCGATGGGCATCGATCCCGGACTCGTGCACCTCAACGAGGGCCACGCCGCGTTCGCCGCGCTCGAGCTCGCGCGCGAGGAGGTCGAGCGCGGCGCGAGCTTCGACGAGGGCTTCGACAGCGCTCGCTCGCGCACGATCTTCACGACCCACACGCCCGTGCCCGCCGGCAACGACACCTACGACGGCGGCCTCGTGGCCGACACGCTGCGCGGCATCACCGAGCAGGTCGGCATCGACCCCGACGCGGTGATCCGGCGGGGCCGCACGCATCCCGACGACGCGTGGGAGCCCTTCGGCGTCACCCAGTTCGCACTGCGCGCCAGCCGCGCCGCGAATGGCGTCAGCCGCCGCCATGGCGAGGTCGCCCGTGAGATGTGGCAGGGGATGTGGCCGGGCCGTCCGGTCGACGAGGTGCCGGTCACCTACGTGACCAACGGCGTGCACATCCCGACCTGGCTGAGCTCGCCGATGCGCGACCTGCTCGACCGCCATCTGGGCGAGGGCTGGATCGAGCGCGCGGCCGACGCGGACACCTGGGCGCCGGTCGACGGCATCCCCGACGAGGACCTGTGGGCCGTCCGCAACCGTCAGCGCGGCGAGCTCGTCGACTGGGTGCGCCAGAAGAGCATCGCTGACCGGCTGGCGCGCTCGGAGCCGCGCGAGTACGTCGAGGCCGCCGCGCACGCGTTCTCCGCCGACGTGCTGACGATCGGCTTCGCCCGCCGGCTCGCGACCTACAAGCGGCTGAATCTGCTCGCCGAGCACATCGACGAGGCGATCGACCTGCTCGGCGGCGACCGCGGCGTCCAGATCCTGCTGGCCGGCAAGGCGCATCCGCGCGACGACGACGGCAAGCGCATGGTCCAGCAGCTGTTCGCCTCCAAGAACCGCCCGGCCGCTGCGGCGCGCACGGTGTTCCTGGACGATTACGACGTCGCGGTCGGCGCCCGCCTGGTCAGCGGCTGCGACGTCTGGCTGAACCTGCCGCGCCCGCCCCTGGAGGCCAGCGGCACGTCGGGCATGAAGTCGGCGGTCAACGGCGGCCTGCAGCTCTCCGTGCTCGACGGCTGGTGGGCGGAGGCCTACGACGGATCCAATGGCTGGGCGCTGTCGGGCGACGTGGATCACGACCACGGCGCGCAGGACCATCGCCACGCGCAGGAGCTGTTCGCGACGCTACGCGACCAAGTGCTGCGCGAGTTCCACGACCGCGACGAGCACGGCATCCCGCGCGCCTGGGTCGCACGCGTGAAGGCGTCGCTGAAGACCAACGGCCCCGGCTTCGCCGCCGGGCGCATGCTGCGCGACTACGAGTCGCGCCTGTACGAGGCGGGCGCTCGGGCGTAGGTTCCCCGGCCCCGCCGGGCGGGCAGCCCGAGGTGATGGATACGACCTCGACCCGCCCGCTCGCCGTCGTGACCGGTGCCTCCAAGGGCATCGGTCGCGAGCTGGCCAAGCAGTTTGCCACCCACGACTTCGACGTGGTCATCGCGGCCGACGGTCCCGGGATCGTCGACGCCGCCGCCGAGCTCGAGCGCCTCGGCGCCGCCGTGGAAGCGGTCCAGGTCGACCTCGCCACGGACGCCGGCGTCGATGAGCTCTACGCGCGCGTCACGGCGACCGGACGACCGGTCGGCGCGATCGCCCTCAACGCGGGCATCGGGGAGGGCGGCGCATTCGCCTCACGCGATCCGGAGAAGGCGTCTGACCTCGAGGACGAGTTGCGGATCATCGATCTCAACGTGCGTTCGACGGTGCGCCTGGCCAAGTACGTCTCCCGCGACATGGTCGCCCGCGGTGAGGGCCGCATGCTCTTCACGTCGTCGATCGCCTCGACGATGCCCGGCGCCTTCCAGGCGGTGTACAACGCCTCGAAGTCGTTCGTGCAGTCCTTCGCGCTCGCGCTTCGCGACGAGCTCAAGGACGCGGGCGTGACCGTGACCGCGCTGATGCCCGGCCCGACCGACACCGCCTTCTTCGCGCGGGCCGAGATGCTGGCCACGAAGGTCGGCGCCGGCCCCAAGGACGATCCCGCGGAGGTCGCCGCCGAGGGCTTCGAGGCGCTCATGGAGGGCAAGCAGAAGGTCGTGCCGGGCTCGCTGACCACCCGCATCCAGGGCCACAGCGGGCGCTTCGTGCCCGACCGCGTCAAGGCGGCCATGCACCGCCGGATGGCCGAGCCCGGGAACGCGAGGTAGTCATGCAGCATCGTGAAGAGCCGTACGGGTCACTGCGCGACGACGATCCGCCGGACGACACCAGCGGCGGGCCGCTGAGCTCGGACGCCGGGGAAGGCTCCGGCCAGCGAGCCGAGGGCGCGCCCGACGTCGATGTGCCGGGCGGCGGGCCCGACAGCGGCGACGCCACGCGCGGCGCCGAGGGCGGCGGCGGCGAGCGCTTCGAGGACGACTCGCCCTAGATGTCCGCCTTCTCCTCCTCGTCTGACTCGCCGTAGTCGACGTCGGACTGCTCCGGGTCGTCGAATCCGGCAGCGTCCTGCGTGATCCGGCTCGTGCCGTGCTCGTCGTCGTGGCGGCTGTGCTCGATCAGCTGCTCCTCGGCCTCCTCGAAGCCCTCGGATTCGCCTTCGCCGGCCTCGATCAGGGGCGCGAGGGCGGGGTCGACGGGATCATCGGGGTCGGTGGGCCATTCGGGTGTCAAGGGGAGTCCTCCTCGGCGTGGTCGCGGCGTGCACCGGGCATGCTCGCAAAGCGATGGCCCTCGCGGAACCCACGTTCGTCGCCGCCGGTGCGCTGCGGATGGAGGTCGCGCTCGCCGGCTCGGGTCCTGCGGTCGCGCTGCTGCACGGCTTCCCCGAGTTGTGGTGGTCCTGGCGCCACCAGATCCCGGCGCTCGCCGACGCCGGCTTCTCGGTCGTTGCACCCGACATGCGCGGGTACGGCGGGACCGGCGTGCCGGAGCCGATCGAGGCCTACGACGTGCTCACGCTCGCGGGCGACGTCGTCGCGCTGATGCGCGCGCTCGGTCACGAGCGCTTCGCCGTCGTCGGCCACGACTGGGGCGCCGCCGTCGCGTGGGAGCTCGCGCGCTCGCACCGGGAGCGCGTGACCGCGGTCGCCGGGCTCTCGGTGCCCTTCGCGCCGCGCGCGCCCTCCCCGCCGATGGCGATCCTGCGTCGCCGCCTCGGCGAGGACTTCTACATGGTGTGGTTCCAGGAGCCCGGCGTCGCCGAGGCGGCGCTCGAGGCCGACGTTCGCCGCACGCTGCGCACCCAGGAGCTGTGGGACGCGCGCTGGGCGCGGCACGAAGGCGACGCCCCGCCGCGGCCGGCGTTCTGGGACGCGGAGGACGAGGCGCGCTACGTCGCCGCCTTCTCGCGCACGGGGTTCCGCGGCGGCCTCAACTGGTACCGGAACATCGATCGCAACTGGGAGCTGACCGCGGCCGTCGCCGAGCGCCGGATCGAGCAGCCCGCGCTGTTCGTGACCGGCTCCCGCGACCCGGTTCGCCACTTCATGGCCGCCGGGGCGATGGACGGCTGGGTCACGGACCTGCGCGACGTCGTGATCGTCGACGGCGCCGGCCACTGGATCCAGCAGCAGGCGCCGGACGCGGTCAACGCCGCGCTGCTCCCGTTCCTGCGCGAGCACGGGCGGGCAGACATTTCCTGAGATGGGAATCGAGACGGTCCACTCCTGGCGCGAGCTCGACGACGCCGTTGCCGCGCTCGGCGGCGCCACCGCGCATGCCCCATGGGTGTTCCGGGGCCTGGCGCGGTCGAGCTACTCGAACGTCGCGAGCCTCGCGCGCCTCGGCGACGGCTTCCCGGCGCTCGAGCGCCATCTGATCCGCAACTTCCGCAAGTACGCCCATCGCGAGCGGCCCGGGCCGACGCTGTGGGATTGGCTCTCGCTCGCCCAGCACCACGGGCTCCCGACGCGGCTGCTCGACTGGACGTTCTCGCCGTTCGTCGCGGCCCATTTCGCGACGGCCACGTCGCCCGACCACGAGGCGATCGTATGGGCGGTCGACTGCGAGGCCGTCAACGCGGAGCTGCCGTCCGAGCTGCGGGAGTCGCTCGACGCCGAGGGCGCGCTCGTGTTCACCACCGAGCTGCTCGCTGCGCACGCGCCGACGCTCGACACGCTCGAGGCGCTCGGCGAGCGGCGCGCGTTCGCCCTGTTCTTCGAGCCGCCGTCGCTGGATGACCGGATCGTCAACCAGTCGGCGGTGCTGTCGGCGATCTCCGATCCGCGCGCGCACATGGACGACTGGCTCGAGTCCCACCCGCACGCCTGGCACGCGTGGCGGATCCCGCCGGACGCCAAGGCGGAGATCCGCGAGCGGCTCGACCAGGGCAACGTCACCGAACGTGTGCTGATGCCGGGCCTGGACGGCCTCGCGGCGTGGCTGCGGCGCTACTACGCGCCCGACCGCTCCGGCGAGGACGGGGCGATGGACGGCGGGGGGGCGATGTCGGGAACGCTGCGCGCCGGCACGGGACAGGGGGAAGCGCGGGACTGAGCGCGGCTCGCCTGCGGCTCAGCGACGGGCAGGGAACTGCTCGAGCACCCACTCGGGGCCCAGCTCCGGGCGGCGGAAGGAGCGCCCGTTGACACGCACGTAGTCGCGCGTGCGCAGGTCCATGGGGAGATCGCGCTCGACCGGATACCACTCGTTGTGCATCCTGATCAGCTCGTTGAGCTCGTCGAAGCGCCACGCGCGGGCCAGCGCCCTCCAGCGGCGCGCGAACGCGTCGGGATCGTGGCCGTGCTCCTCGTGCAGCGCCGCGTAGGCGCGCTCGAGCCGGCGGCGCTGGCGCCCGATCCCGCGCTCGATCTCGTTGATGCGCTGCATCCAGCGCGGCGCCGCCCCCGCCTTCAGGTAGGCGTCGACAGAGCGCTGGCTCTGTCGCGCCCGCGCCGAGATCGGGCGCCCGGTCTGCGCCTCGATGTCGCGGACCACGAGTCGCTCGAGCGGCGAGCGGTGGTCGGGACCCTCGTCAGCCACCCCGTTCACGATAGGCCGCGCGGCGAGCGCCCGCCGGTCAGGCTGCCGACCGCGCGGGCCGGTGCACGGCGGCCGGAGCGAGGGCCAACAGCACCGCATGGCGGTTGTCCCACGCCTCCGCGCGGAAGACGGCGCCGCCGAGCGCGACGGTCGCTGTGGGCGGCTCGCTCGTCGTCCGCGCCGCCTCGGCCAGCTCGCGCAACCCGCTTCCCGGCTCGAGCCCGTGAACGACGCGCGCCGCCGCCGGACCGAAGCGCGCAGCGAAGGCGGCCGACTCGACGCCGCGCCAGACCGGCAGGCCGCCGTCGCGGCGCGGGAAGCGCCCGGCGACGAGCAGTGCGAGCGCTGCGGGGTGCGTGGCCACGTAGTGGTGCAGGGCGGCGTGGCGCGATGCGCCGTAGCGGGCCGCGAGCGCGAGCCCCGTTCGGAGCGAGCAGGGGCCGGCTGCGGAATGGGCGGCGAAGTCGGCGCGCTGGAAGATCAGCATCCCCGCGCCCGCGTTGGCCTCGAGCTCGAGCGCGGCACGCGTGTCGCGGAACAGCTCGTCCTCGGTGTCCTCGCGCAGCACGGCCTCGTGCCACGGGCACAGCGCATGGACGAGCTCGTGCGCCTCGGTGAAGCGGCGCCGCACCGGTGACTGCGCGTCGTCGAGGAACAGCGTGCGCTCCTCGAACCACAGGGCGCCGAGCAGGCGGCGGTCGGTCCGGCGCACCGCGCGCGGGAGCTCGGGCATCGACGCGACCGCGCGGACCCCCGCCGCGCGGGCCACGGCGTCGAGCGGCGTCGGCACGACGCCCAGCACGCCCGCGGCGCGCAGCGCGTCCTCGGCGATCCGCTCGATCCGCCGGCGCGTGAAGGCGAGCGCCTCAGCCATCGCCGCGCCGTGCCTTCAGCTCGGCCATGTAGCGCAGCGCGTCCGCCTGCTCGCGCGGCGACAGCTCGCTCATCGCGCGCAGCGCAACGGTCATCCGCTGGCGCTGGCGTCCGGAGGTCTCGCCCTCGCCGGCGTGCCCGGAGAGCGCGAGCAGGCGCCCGAAGTCCAGCTCGTAGAGCGCCGCAAGCTCCCACAGGATCGACATCTCGGGCTTGGCGATCGTGTCGGTCTCGATCTGCGAGAGGTGCGCGTTGCTGAGCCCGGTGCGGCGCTCCACCTCGCGCAGGCTCAGTCCCGCGTCGCCGCGCGCGGCGCGCAGGACCGAGCCGAGGGTGGCGGGAGCGGAGCGGGCGCGGGGCATGACCGCGATCATGGCACGTCGCTCAGACGCTGAGCGGTTCCGTCTGGCGGCGTCGCTAAGTTGCTGAGCACATGGACCGTCGAGGCACCCGCATCCCGCTTCCCACCCGGCGCATCTCGGCGCGCACGTTCTGGCGCCGCTACGGCCGCCTCGAGCACGAGCGGCTCGAGTTCAAGCGCTCCGCGCAGCGTGTCCACGAGTCGGTCGTCGCGATGGCGATGGCCGGCGGAGGGACGATCGTCCTCGGCGTCGCCGACGACCGCCGGCTCGTCGGCTGCGCGCCCGACCAGGGGACGCTCGACCGCATCGCGCTGGTCGCCCACGAGACACAGGTCGACGTCGCGGTGCGTCCGCTGCGCGTCGGTCGGGTGGTCTTGACGCTGGTCGTCGTCCCGGCGGTGTGCGACCGCATCGTGACCACGCCGGACGGGCGGATCCTGCGGCGGCTCGGCAGCGCCAACCAGCCCCTGCGCGGCGACGCCGTCGCGCGCTTCGTCCGCGCGCGTGACGCGGGAGCGGCGCCATGACGGCAGTGCAGGCGACATCGACCGCGTGCCCGCAGACTTCGCGCGCGGGAGCTGAAGGCTCAGCGCCCCCGCGCGCTGCGGTTCGCCACCGACTGGTACGCGCGGCACGGTTCGCCGCGCAGGCCCGGGCACGGCGGCAGGCTGGTGGGCACGTTCACGCCGGCGACCACCGGCAGCGTCAGGTTCGACGGCCGGCGCTTGGAGTGCGCGATCGCGACGGTGGCACGGCCCTTGGGACGCGTCTGCGCGAAGCCCCAGATCGGCTGGTCGCCGTTCGGGGCGCTGATCGTCACGCGGATCCGCGAGCCCGCCCGGTAGGCGTGACCCTCGTAGTAGAGCGGGATCGTCACCTTGACGAAGCGCTCGCGCGGAAGTGCGGCGACGTCGGAGCGGCGCAGGCTCAGCACGGGCTCGAGCTTCGTGCTCTTGCGGCGGTCGAGCTTGCGCTCGTTGCCGCGCAGCCAGCCGCCCTGCACGAAGGTCTCCTTGCCGTCCGGCCTGACCTCGCTGACCGTGACCTGGAGATCGACGCTGGGCTTCGAGGAGCGAATCCACGCGTGCACCGCGCCCGCGCCGATCACGGTCGTGGTCGACTTCAGCGGACCCGTCAGGTACGCCAGTGCGGTGCCGGCGGGGTTCTGCGACCAGCGGTACGGCGGCGTCGCCGTCCACAGCCCGTTCGTCCCCGCGGCCGTGTCGCCGGTGAAGTCGGTCAGCGGCCGCGCGTGCGCGTTCCACCGGAAGGCGTCGACCTTGGCGGCGGCGGGCCGCTTGGCGCGCAGGGCGCCGTGCGCGGACAGGTACCACGAGCGGGCCTTGGTCTGCGGCACGGGGAAGCGCCGGAACGACTGCTCGAAGCCGGGAACCGGCGCGCCGGCCTGCGAGCTGCCCGCGCCGTTGTCGAACAGCACGCGGATCGGCTGGAGCTGCTCGAACGCCTTCAGCGCGGCGTCGTAGGTCGGCTCCTGCTGGATCGGGTCGGGGGGCAGCGTCACCCCGGAGACCCCCATCGCCTGCTGGTAGACGACGGGCGCCGCGGCGCGGATCGTCGCCGCATGCGTGATCGGGGCCTGGTGCGCGACGTAGAGCGAGAGGAAGTCGTACCAGCGGTTGAAGGTCTCAGGGTCGAGCGAGTCGACGTGGGTCCCGTTGGTGAAGGTGAACCACTTGCGCTGCGTGCCGCTGAAGTGCTCGGCCAGATCCGGGCAGTGCCCGCCGGTCTGCTCGTCGGTCCACTGGCAGGCCATGTAGACCGGCACTTTGATCTTCTTGACGAAGGTGACCGGCGCGAGCGGGTCTGCGACTCTCGGCTTGTAGTGGCTGTTGGCGCGGATCTTGCTCAGGAGGTTGACCGCCTGGCCGTGGAGGACCTGGTTGGCCTTGCAGGTCTGATCGCCGTCCTGGATGCGCTTGTAGGCCCAGCTCTGACCGCCCGTCGCCGACGCAGGCTTGGCGTCGTGGACGCGCTCTTTGGCCCAGTTGACCGCGAACCCCGTGTTCAGCACGCCGCCCGGATAGAGCGTCGTCTGCGTCGAGTCGATCACCGACAGCGGCGAGATCGCGGCCAGGCTGGGCGGCCGCATCTTCGCCGTGAACAGCTGGCTGATCCCGCCATAGGAGATGCCCATCATCCCGACCTTGTGGTTGGACACCCACGGCTGGCGGGCGATCGTCTCGACCACGTCATAGCCGTCGAGGTTCTGGAGCGGCTCGAAGAAGTCGAAGGCGCCGCCCGAGCAGCCGGTCCCGCGCATGTTCACGTCGACGACCGTGAAGCCCATCAGGTTCGCGAGGACCGCGATTCCGTTCTGCGGACCGGCCGGGTCGGCGTAGCCGTAGCCCGAGTACTCGATCAGAGTCGGATTCGCCCCGGAGGTCGAGGGCTGCGGGAGCGGGACGCCCGGCGGCAGGATCTTCGAGAGGTCCGGCGCGGCGACGCCGCCCGGCACGGAGCCACCGAGGTCCTGCGGCGGATGCACGTCGATGGCCAGCTGGGTCCCGTCGCGCGTGGTCAGGTAGCCGTAGCCGCTGGACGGGATCGATTGGTCGTAGACGCTCGCGCTCGGCGGGGCCGGGCGCGTCGAGAGCACGGTCAGCCGCCCGGAGGTCGCTCCCCCCTTGACGAGCCGGACGCGGTAGCCGCTCCCCGGCTTGACGTTGCGGAACACGAGGCCGCCGAGGCCATCGGCGCGCTTGGTGGCCAGCTTGTGCCCCCCGCGTGCCAGCAGCGACGCCCTCGCCCTCGGCGCCAGGCCGGTCACGTAGACCTGCCGGGCGCTGCCGTGCGCGTCGACCGACGCTCGGGCCACGCTCGCCCCGGCCCCGAAGCCGAACGCGACGGCTGCTGCCACGACCAATACACCGGTTCGACGGAACATGCCGTCACTCAATCACCCGGCAGGCGCGCACGTCGCAGTACCAACGCGAAAGGCCCGCCGGGGCGGGCCTTTCGATGAGGTGGAGACGGTGGGAATCGAACCCACGTCCGCAATCGCGTGCAAGACGGCTTCTACGAGCGTATCCGGCGCTCTATGTCTCGCCCTTCCGTCGCTATCGCCGGCGAGGTCTGGAAGGGCCAGCCTCAAAAGTTGTCCCCTGATCGGCTGAGGCGCACCTCACGGGGTGATCCTGCTTCTGACTCAGCCTGACCCCGGCGCAGGCTCCGGGGGCCGAGGCTCATCGCCTAGTTTCGGCTAAGCGGCGAGCTGGAAGTCGTGAGACTTCGCACTTATTTGTTTCCCGGGGTTTTACGAGGCCGCCGGGAACCTCGACTCGCAACCGCCCCCACGAAACCGACCGCGTCGAAGCCATGTCGTCCCCCTGGGTGCGTATGACCATTGTAGGGCATGAGGAGCTCGTGGAACCGATCCGGAGGGACTTGTGAGGACGTTCGACGTTGTGGTGCTCGGCGCCGGACCGTCCGGCGAGGTGGCCGCCGGTCGGCTCGCCGGCGGCGGGCTGAAGGTCGCCCTCGTGGAGGACCGCCTCGTCGGCGGTGAATGCTCGTTCTGGGCCTGCATGCCGTCGAAGGCGCTGCTGCGGCCCTACGAGGCGCTCGCCGAGGCCCGCCGCGTCGAAGGCGCGGCCGAGGCGATCACCGGATCGCTCGACGTCCAGGCCGTGCTCGACCGCCGCGACGAGATCATCCACGGGCTCGACGACTCCGGCATGCTGCCGTGGCTCGAGGACCAGGGCATCGAGCTCGTGCGCGGACGCGGGCGCATCGCGGGCGAGGGCCGCGTCGCGGTCGCGCGCAGCGACGGCGGGACCGACGAGCTGCACGCCACGCGCGCCGTCTTCGTCGCGGGCGGCACGTTCCCGAAGCTCCCTGACATCCCCGGGATGGCGGACGTCGAGGACCTGTGGACCAACCGCGACGCGACGACGGTCAAGGCGATCCCCGACCGGCTCGCGATCATGGGCGGCGGCGTCGTCGGCTGCGAGATGGCACAAGCCTTCCAGACGCTCGGCGCCCAGGTGACGCTGATCGAGGGCGAGCGCAGGCTGCTCGCGCGCGAGGAGCCGTTCGCCGGCGAGCAGGTCACGGCGGCGCTCGAGGACTTCGGCGTCGAGGTCGTCGTCGGCCAGAACGCCGAGCGCGTGGAGCAGCGCGACGCGGTCGTCGTCGTCACCACCGAGGACGGGACGACGGTCGAGGCAGACCGCGTGCTCGTGGCGCTCGGGCGCGTCCCGGACACGGCGGGACTGGGCGTGGAGCCGCTCGGCCTGGCCGCCGGCGAGCCGATCGCCGTCGACGAGCACTGCCAGGTTCCCGGCCATCCGTGGCTCTATGCCGTCGGCGACATCAACGGTCGCTCGCTGTTCACCCACATGGGCAAGTACCAGGCTCGGATCGCCGCCGACCACGTGCTCGGCCACGACCGCGCCCGCTCGCACGGCGCCGACGGCCCGCTGTCCCCGCGCGTGATCTTCACCGAGCCGCAGGTCGCCGCGGTCGGGCACACCGAGGCGAGCGCGCGCGAGGCGGGCCTCGAGGTCACGATCGTCGAGACGGAGACCTCCGGCAACGCCGGCGGCTCCTTCTACGGCCACGGGGCGACCGGCACGAGCCGGCTCGTGATCGATCGCGAGCGCCGGCTCGTCGTCGGCGCGACGTTCACCGGCGCCGAGATCGCCGAAATGCTGCATGCGGCGACGATCGCGATCGTCGGCGAGGTGCCGCTCGACCGTCTGCGTCACGCGACGCCGGCGTTCCCGACCCGCAGCGAGGTCTGGCTCAAGCTGCTGGGTGCGGCGGGCGTCTAGTCCACCGCACCGCGCAGACCGCGCAGAAAGACGAGGACGCGAAGGGAGCCGCTCGAGGAGCCCTCCGCGCCGGTGCGAGCACCAGCAGCGGATGGGGCGGCGGGCCTCTCACCTCGATGGCCTCGCTCTTTGCGTCTCGAACCTTCGCGTCCTCTGCCGAGGAAACTAGCCAGCGAGCCCGGCGCCACGCAAGCGGTCCCGGAGCTCCATCTCGCATTCTGCGGCTTTCGGTTGGAATGCCTGGTCCCGCGGCCGGCCCGGCGGCTCGACGGTTCGACATCCGTCGAACCAAACTGGTACGATGGTCGTCGAACGATCGACCCAAGGAGCACCATGCCGGACATCCCCGCCCCCACCCCGAAGCGCCCGCCCTTCCGCCGCGTCGTCGTGTTCGTCCCGCTGGAGCAGCCGTCGGCGTAGCGGCTCAGCCGCGGCGGATCGCGCGGTCCATCTCGCGCTTCATCTCGCGCTCCTTGAGGGCCTGGCGCTTGTCACCGACGTCCTTGCCCTTGGCGAGCGAGATCTCGACCTTGGCGCGGCCGTCGGAGAAGTACAGCCGTGTCGGGACGATCGTGAGCCCGCGCTCCCGCGCCCTGCCCTCGAGCCGCTCGATCTCCCGTCGGTGGAGGAGCAGCTTGCGCGGGCGCTCGGGCTCGTGGTTCTCGCGCGAGGCCGGGGCGTAGGGCGGGATGTGGACGTTGTGCAGCCACACCTCGCCGTCGCGGACGGCGGCGTACCCGTCCTTGATCTGCGCCTTGCCATCGCGCAGCGACTTGACCTCGGTCCCGGTCAGCATCACGCCCGCCTCCCAGTGCTCGAGCAGGTGGTAGCGATGCCGGGCCTGCCGGTTGGTGGCGACGTCGCCGGGTGCCGCCTTCCGCTTTCCGGAGCCCTTGGCCATCTCACATCCCACGTTAGCTAGCTTCTGTCGCGCGATGTCGGATCTGCTCGCGTTCCCGCACCCGGTCAACGAGAAGGCCGCCCGCAGCGTCGCCGCGGGCGTCGTGATGCTCACGGCGATCACGCTGCTCACGCAGGCGTGGTGGCTGACCGTGCCGCTCGCACTCGGCTTCTGGGCGCGGGTCCTCACGGGCCCCACGCTGTCACCGCTCGGCCAGCTCGCGACGCGCGCCATCGCACCTCGGCTCGGCGCGCCGCACTACGTGTCCGGGCCGCCGAAGCGCTTCGCGCAAGGGGTCGGTGCGGCGCTGACCACGGTCGCCGCCGTGCTCGCCCTCAGCGGCCACCACACCGCCGCCGGCATCGCGCTCGGCGCCGTGATCGTGGCCGCGCTGCTCGAGTCCGTGTTCGCCCTCTGTCTCGGCTGCAAGCTGTTCGGGCTGTTGATGCGCGCCGGCGTGATCCCGAGCGAGGTCTGCGCCGAGTGCGCGGACATCTGGTCGCGCCCCCCGGGCGCGACGGCCTAGGCGCGGCCGACGACGCCCGGGGGCGGGTCGAGCTCGCGCCGGCGACCCTCCTCGAGCAGGTCAGCCTCCGACAGCGCACCCCGGGTCGCGGTCGGCACCCGCATCGACAGCTGCACGTGTAGCTGCGCCCAGGCGAGCGAGAGCAACGGCTCGGCCCCCCGCATCTGCGCCCAGGCATAGGCGGCGCACAGCAGATCCCGGCCGCCGGTGATGTCGACCACGGGCCCGGCGTCGAAGTCCGGCGCCTGGACGCGCTCGCCGTCGACGTAGGCCACCGCGCCGCGGGCGCCGAGCCCGATCATCACCGTCTCGACGTGCTCGGCGAGCGTGGCGGCGGCGGCCTCCGCGGTCTCGTCGCCGGTGAGCACCAGCGCATCGGCGCGGTCGACGAACAGCGCGCTCGCCCGGTGCAGGGCGCGGGGTGGGCGCCCGGAGAAGGCACGCGCGTCGTCGTCGCCGCAGGTGACGTAGACGCGGCCCTCGTCGGGCAGCAGCTCGAGCTGCTCCAGGTTCGCGGCGATCGCGCTCGGCTCGTACGCCGCGAGATCGGCGGCGCCTGCGCGCGAGCCGGGATCGACGGTCACCATCGTGCGCTCGTCGCCGACGGGCATCACGACCGTCTGTGGCGTGCGCCCCGGACGCACCGGAGCGACGATCACCCCCTCACGCTCGACCTCCGCGCGAACGAACTCGCCCGCGAGATCGTTGCCGAGCGGGGCCACGAGCGCCGTGCTCAGCCCGAGCCGGCGTGCGGCCACCGCGGTGATCGCGCCGCCGCCCGGAGTACGCAGCAGATCGCCCGCGAAGCGCTCCTCCCCCGGCGCGGGCAGCGCTTCGAGCCCGACGAAGGTCAGGTCGAGGAAGGCAGGGGTGCCCACGGCGAGGTCGATGCTCACGAGTGCGATGAGGCTGTCAGGCCGGGGGCCGCCGAGTCAAGTCGCTCGAACGCGATCTCGCGGCCCGGGCCTTCGCCCGCGGCGGCGAACTCCAACAGCGCGGCGCCCTCGGCCTCGAGCGCGTCGCGGTCCCCGGCGGCGAGCGCGTCGAAGGTCTCGATCTCGAGCAGCAACCCGCTGCGCGAGCGCTCGAGGCGCCACCAGCCGGCGACGAGCCCGTCGAGGAGCACGAACGGCCTGCCGAGGGCGGCGGTGACCAGCGGCTGATGCGCCTCCCGGATCACCCGGCGGCGGTCGGCGTAGGCGACGAGCACGTTGTCGAACGCGGCCATGAAGCGCGCCGGCGCGGGCGTGTGCGGATCGGGCAGCGGCGCGCCCGGGACGTCGAGGAGCTCGCGGCCTGCGTCGTCGACGAACGTGCGTAGCCCAGGGCGCATGCGCTCGACGACGTCGCGAACGCCGGAGAGCCCGGACCACGCCCCCATGTCGGCCACCGAGGCCGGGCCGAAGGCGGCGAGGTAGCGTCGCAGCAGCGCGTCCGGCGCGTCGTCGCCGTCGGGCTCGCGCCCGAGCCACGTCGCCATCGTCCCGAGCACGGCGCGGCCGCCCGGGCGCACATGCGACGCGCCGCGCGGGGGCAGCTGGATCACCGGCGCGAGGTAGCGGACGGCGTAGCCGAGGGCCTCGGCGTCGACAGCGGGCCAGCGCTCGCGCAGCGCGCGGCCGAGCGCGGCGGGCATCCGCGGCTCGGCGTCGAGCAGGATGCGCCCCTCCGCGACGATCGCGCCGACGTCGGCGTCCCCCAGCCTGCGGGCGAACGGGCTGCCGGTGCTGAAGCCGCGCACGTGCATGGACTGGAGCGGGCCGCGCAGCCGCAGCGCGTCGCGCGTGCTGACGAGGTGCAGGGTGCAGCGCATCAGCGACAGGCGCACCGCCTCACGGCGCTCGACCAGCCCGCTGAGCTCGTCCGCCGCGAAGCCGTCGAGCCGCGTCCACAGGCCGAAGTAGGGCGCCGTCGGCTCCTGCGCCTGCATGCCGACGAGCTGCTCGATCGCCTGCAGCGCGGGCAGCGCCGCGCGCCGGAGCAGCAGCTGGCGCTCGAGCAGCGCGCGGTTGAGCGCGCGCGGAGAGAGCCGCTCCGCGCTCACGGCAGCTCGACTGGCGACAGGTCGGTGCGCCCGCGCGGCGCGTCGACGCCGCGGACCTGGACCACGACGGGATCGCCGATCCGGATCGCCTTGCCGGAGTCGGCGCCGACGAGCCGCGTCTCGAGCTCGTCGAGCTCCCACCAGTCACCGCGCAGCCGCCGGACCGGCAGCAGCCCCTCGTAGCCGTCGCCGAAGGCTACGAAGGCACCGGCCCCGATCACCCCGGTGACCTCGCCGGCGTATTCCTCGTGCCAGCCGCGCTCGAACAGCTCCGCCTCGAGCACGAAGCAGCGCGCGACGTTGTCGGCCGCCCGCTCGATCGCCATCGCGTCGCGCTCGCGCTGCGAGCACCACGTGCCGGCCTCGTCGAGGCGGCCGCCGTCCGGGGGGTCCTCACCTGCGCCGATCGCCGACAGCAGCGCGCGATGGGCGACCAGGTCCGGGTAGCGGCGGATCGGCGACGTGAAGTGGCAGTAGCGCGGCGAGCGCAGCCCAGCGTGGCCGACGTTGCGCGGCGCGTAGTGCGCCTGCTTGAGCGTGCGCAGCACGAGCGCCGTGAAGCCGGTCCGTCCGTGCCCGCGACGGCGCACCTCCGCGGCCACGAGCCGCGACATCTCCCCGACGGCGTCAAGCGCCTGCTGGCCGGTCATGTGCTCGGGGAGCGGGGGCGTCGGGACGTCGAGCGCGCCGAGCTGGTCGGCGAGCCGCTGCACGCGCGGGGGGTCCGGGCGTTCGTGGACGCGGTAGAGCGTCGGCAGCTTGCGGTTCTCGAGCAGGGTCGCCACCGCCTCGTTGGCGGCGATCATCAGGTGCTCGATCACGCGATGGGACTCGGTCTGCTCGGTCGGCGCGACGGCGCTGACATGACCATCCCGCGAGAACGCGAACTCCGGCTCCACCGACTCGACCTCGAGCGCGCCGCGGGATCCGCGCTCGGCCTGCAGGCTCGCCGCGACGCGACGGGCGGCGGCCAGCGGCCGTGCCCACTGGCCGTCGGCGCGCTCGACGCCGGCGAAGATGCGGTCGACCCGCGGGTAGTCGAGCCGCACGTCGGAGCGGATCAGCGAGCGGTGGAAGGCGGTGCGGCGGACCGTCGCGCCGTCGAACTCGAGCTCGACGGTGACCGCGAGCCGATCCTTTCCGGGAACCAGCGAGCAGGCCTGGTTCGACAGCGCCTCGGGCAGCATCGGCTCGACCGCGCCCGGGACGTAGACCGACGTGCCGCGCCGGTAGGCCTCGCGATCGACCGGCGAGCGCGGCGGCACGTGCGCGGCGACGTCGGCGATGTGGACCCAGACCCGCAAGGCGCCGTCGGGAAGCTCCTCCGCCGAGATCGCGTCGTCGAAGTCCTTGGCCGTCGGCGGGTCGATCGTGAAGGTGACGAGGTCGCGGAGGTCGGTGCGCCGGCCCGCGTCGCGTTCGCGCTCGCCGACGCGCTCGGCCGCCTCGCGCGCGGTGCGCTCGACGACCGGGTCAAACCGCCGCCGGAGGCCGCGGTCGAGCATCAGCGCCTCGATCACGTCGCGGGCGACGTCCGGGCGCCCGATCCGGCGCACCACCTTGCCATGGCCGCCGCGCGGACCGGTCAGCCGGATCAGCACGAGATCGCCGGGGGCGCCATGCCCCGGCCGCGGCTTGTCGACGTTGATGCGCCGGCCGCGCGAGAAGAACGGCGTGGCGGT
>JAXDHR010000040.1:0-5590 GCA_034664425.1 Solirubrobacteraceae bacterium | reverse complement strand
GACCTGCGCGTCCTGCCTCGCGTCGTTCTCTATGACCCGACGTTGACGACGACGTTGCCGCCGGCGCTGTCGGCGGTCAGCGGGCTCAACGCCGTGGCGCACTGCGTCGAGGCGTTCTGGGCGCGGCGCGCCGATCCGGTCAGCTCGCTGATGGCCGAGGAGGGCCTCGGCGCGCTGGCGGCGGGTCTGCGTGGCCTCGTGCGCGGGCCCGGCGATCTCGGAGCTCGATCCGGTCTGCTCTATGGCGCCTGGCTGGCGGGCATGGTGTTCGCGACCGCCGGCTCGGGTCTGCATCACACGATCTGCCACGTGCTCGGCGGCGCGTACGACCTGCCGCACGCCGAGACGCACGCGGTCGTCCTACCGGCTTCGGCGAGGGCGCGGTGCACCACGTCGCGTTCGACCGCGGCACGTCCGAGCGCCAGATGGACCTCAAGCTCAACCTCGAGGGGCTCGGCTACACCGACGTGTCCGAAGTCAAGGACCGTCAGTACTTCGACTCCTGCTACGTGCGGACGCCCGGCGGCCCGCTGTTCGAGCTCGCGGTCTCCAAGCCCGAGGCATGGGCGACCGACGAGGCCGCCGACGCGCTCGGCCAGCGGTTCATGCTGCCGCCGTGGCTGGAAGACCGCCGCGAGGAGATGATGAGCCGCCCGGAGACCATCGACACCAGCGTGGGATCCTCACTGGTCTGAGGACCGGTCGACCATGGCCTCGAGCACGGCAGGCAGGAGATGCGCAGACCGCGACGCTTCGACGGCAGACGCAGTCACCGCGAGTTCGACGGGAGACGATGTGCTGAACGCCCATCAGACGACGAAGGAGCTGCTCGAGCCGGCGCGCCGGCTGCGCGAAGCCATTCCCGAGGTAGTCGGCGGCTACGCGTCGATGCAGCGCGCGGTGATGGTCGAGGGGGCGCTGCCGGTCAAGGTCAAGGAGCTGATCGCGCTCGCGATCGCCGCCACTCGCGAGTGCGACGGCTGCATAGCCGCTCACGCGCGCGGTGCCGCCCGCGCCCATGCGAGCGAGGCCGAGGTCGCCGAGGCGATGGGTGTGGTCGTGTTGATGAACGGCGGCCCGGGCACGGTTTGGGCCCCTCGCGCGGCCGCCGCGCATCGCGAATTCAGCGCGCCCGTGTCGCAGAGCTGATCTCTTACGAGATTCTTCGCCGGCCTTTGGCCGCGGGGAGGGCGGTCGGTGGCTGACTGTCCGGCGTGCTCACCAAACGGATCCTGATCGTCCCCGTCCTCCTGGCCGTCGCGTTCGCAGCAGCGTCCTGCGGAGGCAGCACGACCTCCAGCTCGACCGCGGGCAGCACCGGCAGCGGCAGCAGCAGCGGCGGCGGGCAGCGCCCCGCCCGGCCGCAGCTCACGAGCAGCCAGGCCGCATGCCTCAAGAAGCAGGGCGTGACGCTGCCCGGCCAGGGACGCGGCCGGCCCCCCGCCGGCGGCCAGCCGACCAATCAGCAGCGCCAGCAGTTGCAGCAGCGCCGCCAGAAGATGATGGCCGCCTTCCAGAAGTGCGGCATCCAGCCCCCGCAGTTCGGTGGCGGCAACGGCCAGGCGCCCGGCCAGCCGCCGAACGGCGGGGGCACGCAGTGAGCGCGCCGCCGTCCCAGCGGCGGCGACGCCTGCGTGCGCGAGCCGTCCGGCCGGCGCGCCCGCAGGCCGGGGCGGGCTCGGGTCGCCGGTCGCGCCCCGGCCCGCTGACGATCGCGCTCGGCATCGCCGCCCTCGCGGCGGTCGCCGGCGCGGTGGCCGTCGCCATCTCCGGCGGGGGCGCTGCCGCGGCCGCGGCGACGACACGCACGGCGACCGTGACCAAGGGGATCGCCGAGTCGGTGGTCTCGGGCACCGGCAACCTCGCGCCGTCGAAGCAGCTCGACCTCGACTTCGGCACGTCCGGCAAGGTGACGCACGTCTACATCAAGCCCGGCGATCACGTGGTCAAGGACCAGCTGCTCGCGCGCCTCGATCGCACGAGCGCGAAGGTCGCGCTGCAGGCGGCGCAGGCCCAGCTCGACGACGCCGAGCAGCAGCTCACCACCGCGCAGTCCGGCTCCTCGACCACGACCGCGGGCACCTCGACGACAGCGGGCACCACGACGACGGCGAGCACGGCGCCGGCGCCGGCCGTGACGTACGCGACGGTGGCGCTGACCGCGACGCCGACGCCGACACCGACGCCAACCCCCACGCCGACACCGACGCCAACGCCAACGCCGAGCGCGACCCCGGCGCCGCGCGCGACCCCAGCCTCTTCCGCCGCTCCATCACCGTCCGCGTCGACGCGGGGCGGCGGCAGCAGCGGCGGCAGCAGCGGCAGCGGCGCCACGAGCGGGTCGAGCGGCGCGGCCGGCGGAGCAGGGGCGAGCGCCGCCGGCGGCGGCGGAAGCTCGGCACCGACGAGCGTCGCATCCGCGCAGGCCGCCGTCGCGAGCGCGCAGCTCGCCGTCCAGCAGGCGAAGGATGCACTCGCGGCGACCGACCTGCGGGCGCCCATGGCCGGGACGGTCGCGTCCGTGACGGGCCAGGTGGGCGACCAGGTCAGCGGCGGCGGCAGCAGCACGTCGGGAACCACGCAGAGCTCGAGCAACGGCGCGAGCGCGTCCGGCAGCGCCGGCGGCGGCCAGAGCAGTGGCTCGGGCGCGTCCTCCTCCTCGTCCTCGTCGTCGACCGGCAGCTCGACCGGCAGCTTCGCCACGCTCGTGAAGCTCCACACGCTGACCATGGACGTCCAGCTCGCGGAGTCAGACATCGGCAGCGTCAAGGTCGGCCAGTCCGCGACGGTGACCGTGAACGCCCTCCAGGGCCAGGAGATGGCCGCCCATGTCAGCGCCATCGGCGTCCTGCCCACGTCGAGCACCTCGTCCGGCAGCTCGGGCGCGGTGAGCTACCCGGTCACGGTCGTGCTCGATCAGGGCGGGTCGGGCGTGCGGGACGGGATGAGCGCGACCGCCGACATCGTCACGGGACGAGCCTCGGGCCTCGTCGTGCCCAACCAGGCCGTCCAGGGCGGCATGGTCACGGTCGAGCACAACGGCGCGCGCACGCAGCAGCGCGTCCAGACCGGCGTGGTCGGCGACACGTCGACGCAGGTCCTCAGCGGGCTCAAGCAGGGCGACACGGTGGTCGTGACGTCGCCCAGCGCGATTGCCGGACAGACCGCCGCGGGCTCCAGCCAGGCCGCCGGCCCGGCCGCGGGCGGCCGCTTGGGCGGCGGTGCCGGCGGCTTCGGCGGAGGCGGGTTCGGCGGAGCGGGGGGCGGGTTCGGCGGAGCGGGGGGCGGGTTCGGCGGCGGCGTGCGCCCCGGCGGAGCGCCAAGCGGGGGCGCCCCGTGAGCCGGCAGGGCGAACGTCCGCCTGTCATCGAGCTCACCGACGTCGAGCGCGTCTACTCACTCGGCCACGACGTCATCGTCCGCGCCCTGCGCGGCGTGTCCGTGCAGATCGAACGCGGCGAGTACGTGGCGATCGTGGGCAGCTCGGGGAGCGGCAAGAGCACACTCATGCACATCGTCGGCTGCCTCGACGTTCCGACCGCCGGCAGCTACCGGCTCGACGGGATCGACGTCCGCGCCTACGACGAGGACGAGCTCTCCGATCTGCGCAACCGCCGGATCGGCTTCGTGTTCCAGAGCTTCAACCTGGTGCCGCGCACGTCAGCGCTCGCCAACGTCGAGCTGCCGCTGACCTACTCAGGCGTTTCGCGCGGGCGCCGGCGCGCGCTCGCTCGCCAGGCCCTGCTCGAGGTCGACATGGGCGACCGGCTCGCGCACCTGCCGTCGGAGATGTCCGGCGGGCAGCAGCAGCGGGTCGCGCTCGCCCGCGCGATCGTGACCAACCCCTCGCTCGTGCTCGCCGACGAGCCGACCGGCAACCTCGACTCCAGATCGACCGACGACGTCCTCGGCCTGTTCGACCGCCTCAGCGACGAGGGCCGCACGATCGTGGTGATCACGCACGAGAAGGACGTCGCCGACCGCGCGCGCCGCGTGATCCGGATCGGCGACGGGCGCATCATCGGCGACGAGCGGACCGCGCGCCAGGTGACGCGGTCGTGAGCGCCCGCGAGACGCTGCGCATCGCGCTCGGCGGCGTGGCGGCGAACAAGCTTCGCTCCTCGCTGACGATCCTCGGGATGACGATCGGCGTCGCGGCGGTGATCGTCCTCGTGGCGGTCGGCAACGGGTCCCAGCGCCAGGTCCAGGCGCAGATCGACGCGCTCGGCAGCAACGTGCTGCTGATCCGCGCCCAGGCCGGTGGCTTCGGGCCCGCCCGCGGGGGCGGGGCGTCGGCCACGCTCACGCAGGCCGACGCGAGCGCCCTGTCGGACCCGTTCGACGCGCCCGACGTCGCTCGCGTGGCGCCGGTCGCCGATGCATCCGGCGCGACGCTGGTCAACGGCTCCACGTCCTACGTCCCGGCGAGCTTCAGCGGAACGACGCCCGCGTATGCGATCGCGCGCTCGAACACGATCGCGGCCGGCGCGATGTTCACGAACAGCGACGTGCAGCACCACCAGCGCGTCGCGGTCGTGGGCACCACCGTCGTCGCGAACCTCTTCGGTGGGCAGGACCCCGTGGGCCAGTCGATCCGGGTCAACGGGTCGAGCTTCCGCGTGATCGGCGTGCTCGCCAGCAAGGGCTCCAACGGCGCGCAGGATCAGGACGACGTCGTGCTGGCTCCGATCACGGCGGTGCAGGACACGCTGACGGGCTACGGCACGCTCGGCTCGATCGTCGTGCAGGCCAAGTCGGGCGCGGCGCTGAACGCCGCCCAGGCGGAGGTCCAGACGATCCTCGACCAGCGCCTGCACGTCACGGACCCGGCGAACCCCGGGTTCTCCGTGATCAACCAGGGCAGCGTGCGTGACGCGTCCAGCGCCAGCACCAGCGTGTTCACCACGCTGCTCGGCGCCGTCGCCGCGATCTCGCTGCTCGTCGGCGGGATCGGGGTGATGAACATCATGCTCGTCTCGGTGACCGAGCGGACCCGCGAGATCGGGATCCGCAAGGCGATCGGCGCGCGCCGATCGGACATCCTCGCGCAGTTCCTGACCGAGGCGGTGCTCGTCTCGATGCTCGGCGGTGTGCTGGGCGTCGTGATCGGCATCGTCGTGAGCCGGCTGACGATCGCCGGGGTGCACCCCGTGCTCGCCGTCTACTCGATCGCCCTGGCCTTCGGCGCCTCCGTACTGGCCGGACTGTTCTTCGGCACCTATCCCGCCGGCCGTGCCGCCCGCCTACGACCCATCGACGCGCTGCGCTTCGAGTGAGCGCCGCCCCGGAGCCACCATGCCACGACCCTTCGCATCAGCAGACCCGATCACGGAGCAGTTCGAGGACGCACCGTTCCAGGAGGACGAGATCCCGCCGCGGCCGCGGCGCCGGCTCGCCACCCGCTGGACCGTGGCGACGAGCGTCGTCACGCTGCTTGCGCTCGGATTCATCGGCGGGGTGCTGGTCCAGCGCGGGCGACAGCCCGCCGCCGCTGCCGGCCCGCAGGCCGCGCTCGGAGTGGGCGCCCGTGCGGGCGCCGGCCCGGGCGCCGCGGGCGCCCCGGCCGCCGATGGCGGCGGCGCCCCGCCCG
>JAXDHR010000039.1:0-29101 GCA_034664425.1 Solirubrobacteraceae bacterium | reverse complement strand
CGACGACAACCCCGCCCTCACCGGCACCCTCACGGGCGTCCGCAACGGTGACGCTGTCAGCGACACGTACACGACGAGCGCCGACAAGGGCTCCGGCGTGGGCGACTACGCGATCAGCGCGCACGTCAACGGCACCGCCGCCGTGCTGGCGAACTACTCGATCACCGAGACCGACGGGACCCTGCACATCACCAAGGCCCCGGTGACCGCCAAGGCCGAGGACAAGTCCAAGGTCTACGGCGACGACAACCCGACGCTCACCGGCACCCTCACCGGCGTCCGCAACGGTGACGCTGTCAGCGACACGTACACCACGAGCGCCGACAAGAGCTCCGGCGTCGGCGACTACACGATCAGCGCGCACGTCAACGGCACCGCCGCCGTGCTCGCCAACTACACGATCACCGAGACCGGCGCCAAGCTCACGGTCCGGGCGCGGCCCATCACGGTGACGGCGGACGGGAGGTCCAAGACCTACGGCACCGCCGATCCCGCGCTGACCTTCAAGGTCACGACCGGTTCGCTGGTGAACGGCGACTCCTTCTCCGGCGGGCTGACGCGCGATGCCGGCGAGACCGTCAGCGGAGGGCCGTACGCCATCCGGCAGGGCAACCTCGGCGCCGGCTCGAACTACGACCTGACGTACGTGGGCGACGTGCTCTCGATCAACCGGAAGGCGATCACCGGCAGCTTCACCGCCGCGGACAAGGTCTACGACGGTAACGCGAAGGCGACCATCACCGGCAGCTCGCTCGGCGGCGGCGTCCTCACCAACGACCAGGTGAGCCTGGACGGGTCGGCCGCGTCCGCGACGTTCGGTGATCGGACCGCCGGCAACGGCAAGACCGTGACGAGCGATGGCTTCGCGCTCTCCGGCGCCGACCGGTCCAACTACTCGCTGTCGATGAACACCGCGTCGGCGACCATCACGCCCAAGCCTCTTGCCGGCGGCTTCACCGCCGACAACAAGGTCTACGACGGCGGCACCGGCGCCGCGATCACCGACCGCTCGCTGTCCGGGAGAGTCGGCACCGACGCCGTGACGCTGTCCGGCGGCACCGCCTCCTTCGACACGAGAAACGTCGGCACCGGCAAGCACGTCACGGCCACCGGGTTCACGCTGACGGGCGCCGATAAGGGCAACTACACGCTGGCGTCGGTCGCCGACGCGACCGCCAACATCACCGCCAGGCCGATTACCGGCAGCTTCACCGCCGCCAACAAGATTTACGACGGCACCGTCGCGGCCACGATCACGGGTCGCGCGGTCTCGGGCAAGATCACGGGCGACGACGTCAGCCTGTCCGGTGGAACGGCGACCTTCGACACCCCGAACGTGGGCCAGAACAAGCCGGTCTCCGGCACCGGATTCGGGCTCGCCGGAACCGACAAGGACAACTACGCCCTGACCTCGGTGTCGAACACGACCGCGAGCATCACCTACGCGCCGGCGACCGCGTCGTGCCTTGGCGCACCGGGGCATACGATCCTGCAGCCGGTCAACGCTGACGGGACGAGCGTGTTCAAGCAGGGCTCCACGGTGCCTGCGAAGTTCCGCGTCTGCGACGCCGCGGGCAACTCGATCGGGACCGCCGGCGTGGTCGCCTCGTTCAAGCTGATCCAGACCAGCAACGGGACCGTCGCCACCGCAGTCAACGAGCCGGTCGAGTCAACGACGCCGGACACCGACTTCCGGTGGTCCGCGACCGATCAGCAGTGGATCTACAACATGAACACCAAGAGCCTGAAGTCGGGCCAGACGTACACCTACCGGGTCACGCTCAACGACGGGACGTCGTTCGACTTCAAGTTCGGGCTCAAGTAGCCCGGCGAAGCGCCACCAGGGAAGGCAGCGGTTCGGGGGGCGCCACGGCGCCCCCCGAATGCGTTCAGGCGTCGAGCAGCGACGCGCGCACGGCCGCCAGCGCCAGCACCGCCTCCGCGGCGTGGGCGCCCGAGTCGCGCTTGCCGCCCCCGGTGCGGGCGAGTGCCTGCTCCATGGTGTCGACCGTGAGCACCCCGAACGAGCACGGCACGCCCGTGCGCAGCTGCACGTCCTGGATGCCGCGGGCGGTCTCGGCGCAGACGTAGTCGTAGTGGTCGGTCTCGCCGCGGATCACCGCGCCGAGGCAGGCGACGCCTGCGTAGCGACCGGACTGCGCGAGGTAGCTCGCGGTCAGCGGCAGCTCGAACGCGCCGGGCACCTCGTAGACGTCGGCGGGCTCGTGGCCGGCCGCGGCGAAGGCGCGCTGGGCCCCGCTGACGAGACGGTCCGCGAGGTCGGTGTAGAAGCGCCCGACGGCGATCGCGTAGTGCCCGCTCACGAGCGGCCGGACTCGCGATCGTGGACCTGCTCGTCGTGGACCATCTCCTCGTCGAGCGCGAGCCCCTGGTGGTGCAGGGTGTGGCCGAGGCGGTCGCGCTTGGCGCGCAGGTAGGCGTGGTTCTCGGGGTTCGGGGCGTGCTCGATCGGGACCTGCGAGGTCACGGACAGCCCGTAGCCCTCGAGGCCGCGGATCTTCTTCGGGTTGTTCGTGAGGATCCGGATCGAGGTCAGCCCGAGGTCGGCCAGGATCTGCGCGCCGATGCCGTAGTCGCGCAGGTCGACCGGGAGACCGAGCTCGAGGTTCGCGTCGACCGTGTCGAGCCCGTCGTCCTGCAGGTTGTAGGCCTTGAGCTTGTTGAGCAGCCCGATCCCACGACCCTCCTGGGCCAGATAGAGCAGCACGCCGGTGCCCTCGCGCTCGATCATCGCCAGCGCCGACTCGAGCTGCTCGCCGCAGTCGCAGCGCAGGGAGTGGAAGACATCGCCGGTCAGGCACTCCGAATGCACGCGCACGAGCACGTCCTGGCGCCCGTCGACGTCCCCCTTGACCAGCGCGACGTGGTGCTTGTCGTCGACGAGCGAGCGGTAGCCGACGACCGCGAACTCGCCGAACGCGGTCGGCAGCCGGGTGGCGACGACGCGCTCGATGAGCTTGTCGTGGAGCCGCCGGTAGGCGATCAGGTCGGCGACGGTGATCATCTTGAGTCCGTGGCGCTCGCAGTAGCCGATCAGGTCGCCGACGCGCGCCATCGTCCCGTCGTCGTTCATCACCTCGCAGATCACGCCGGCCGGATTGAGGCCGGCCAGCCGTGCGAGGTCGACCGCCGCCTCGGTCTGGCCCGTCCGCTCGAGCACCCCGCCGGGCTTGGCCTTGAGCGGGAACACGTGACCGGGCTGGACGAGGTCGCGCGGCGCCGAGCCGGGGTCGACGGCGACCTGGATCGTGCGCGCGCGGTCGGCTGCCGAGATGCCGGTGCTGACGCCGTCGCGCGCCTCGACGGAGACGGTGAACGCGGTCTCGAACGGGGACTCGTTCTTGGCCGCCATCAGGTCGAGCGCCAGCTCCTCGCATCGATCGGGGGTGAGCGCGAGGCAGATCAGCCCGCGTCCCTCCTTGGCCATGAAGTTGATGGCTTCCGGCGTGGCGAACTGCGCCGCCATCGTGAGGTCGCCCTCGTTCTCGCGGTCCTCGTCGTCGCAGACGACGACCATGCGGCCCGCCCGGATCTCCTCGATCGCCTCGTCGATGCTCGCGAAGGGCCGGCTCATCGCGAGCGAAGCGGTGACGAGCGCCGCGTGGTGGACGGCGACGAGGCGTGCTCATCGCGAGGCAGGATCAGCTTCTCGACGTACTTGGCGAGCACGTCCACCTCCAGGTTCACGGGCTGCCCGGGCGCGGCCGCGCCGAGGTTGGTCCGCTCGAGGGTCTCGGGGATCAGGGAAACCGACAGGAAGTCCTCGCCCGCCTCGACGACGGTCAGCGAGATGCCGTCGACGGCGATCGAGCCCTTCTCGACGACGTAGCGCAGCAGGTCGCGTGCAGCGGCGATCTCGACCAGGCGGGCGAAGCCGTCATCGCGCACGTCGCGCACGGTCCCGACGCCGTCGACGTGGCCCTGGACGACGTGGCCGCCGAGCCGGTCGCTCGCGCGCAGCGGCAGCTCGAGGTTGACGCTGGCGCCGTCGCCGACCTCCGCCAGCGAGGAGCGACGCAGCGTCTCGTGCATCACGTCGGCGCTGAACCCGCCGTCCTCGATGCGCGTGGCGGTCAGGCAGACGCCGTTCACCGCCACCGAGTCGCCGAGCTCGAGCTCGCCGGCGAGCGCCGTGCGCACGGCGAGGCGCACGCCGTCGGCGGTGGCGTCGACGGCCGTCACGGTGCCGAGGTCCTGGACGAGGCCGGTGAACACCTCACCACTCCCGCAGCCGTGCGGTGGCGAGGATGTCGTCGCCCGAGCGGGCGCAGTCGAGCGTCAGCGCGCGGGTCGCCTCGGCGATCCGCTCGACGCCCATCCCCTCGATCGGGTCGCGAGCCGCCGAGCCGCCGAGCAGCACGGGGGCGAGGAACAGGCGCAGCTCGTCGACCTCGCCGGCGTCGAGGAAGGCGCCCGCGAGCCGCGGGCCGCCCTCGAGCAGGATCGAGGTCACGCCCGCCGCCCCGAGCTGGACGAGCGCCGAGCGCACGCGCGCGGGCTCGTTTTCCCCCGTGGCGACGATCACCTCGGCGCCGGCGGCCTCGAGCGCGTCGGTCGCCGTGCGCGGGGCGGCGCGCGAGACGACGACCGTCAGCGGCGCGTCCGCGATGCCGCGGACGAGCTGCGAGTCCGGCGGAAGCCGCGCCTCGGAGTCGAAGACGACGCGGCGCGGCTGGCGCTCGACGTGCTCGATGCGGGCGGTCAGCTGAGGGTCGTCGGCGAGCGCCGTGCCGATCCCGACCGCCACGGCGTCCGCCTCCGCGCGCCAGCGGTGGGCGAGCTGCCGCGACGCCTCGCCCGAGATCCACTTGGAGTCGCCCGTATGGGTGGCGACCTTCCCGTCGAGCGTCATCGCCGACTTGAAGCGCACGAACGGGCGCCCGGTGCGCGCGTGCTTGCGAAAGGGCTGGTTGAGCAGCCGGGCGCGCGCGGCGAGCTCGCCCTCGGCCAGCACGATCTCGACGCCCTCGTCGCGCAGGATCCCCAGTCCGCGGCCGGAGGCCTTCTCCGTCGGGTCGTCGGAGCCGACGACGACGCGGCGGATGCCCGCGGCGATCAGCGCGTCGGTGCACGGCGGCGTGCGGCCTCGATGGCAGCAGGGCTCGAGCGACACGTACAGCGTCGCCCCGCGGGTCTCGGCATTGCCGCAGGCGGCCAGCGCCGCCCGCTCGGCGTGCGGTCCGCCGTAGCGGGCGTGGTAGCCCTCGCCGATGACCGCGCCGTCGCGCACGACGACCGCGCCGACCAGCGGGTTGGGCGACGTCGCGCCGCGGCCGCCTTCGGCGAGCTCGATGGCGCGCGCGAGGTGCTGGGAGTCGGTCCGCTGCAACGTTGTCATCGTCCGACGGGAAGGATATAGCCGGTACCGTGGGGCCCGGCCCATGAAGCTGATCATCCAGATCCCCTGCCTCAACGAGGAGGAGGCGCTCCCGGTCACGCTCGCCGACCTCCCGCGCCGGGTGCCGGGCTTCGATGCCGTCGAATGGCTGGTGATCGACGACGGCTCGAGCGACGGGACGCTCGACGTGGCGCGCGAGCACGGCGTCGACCACATCGTGCGCCTGACCAACAACCGGGGCCTCGCCGCGGGCTTCCAGGCCGGCCTCGATGCGGCGCTCAAGCTCGGCGCGGACGTGATCGTCAACACCGACGCCGACAACCAGTACCGCGGTGCCGACATCCCGGCGCTCACCGGGCCGATCCTCGCCGGCGAGGCGGACATGGTGATCGGCGACCGCCAGGTCAGGACGATCGACGAGTTCTCGCGCTCGAAGAAGCTGCTCCAGCGGCTCGGGTCATGGGTGGTGCGCCGCGCCTCGCGGACCGCGGTGCCCGACACGACGTCCGGCTTTCGCGCGTACAACCGCGAGGCGGCGATCGCGGTGCACGTGGTCTCGCGCTTCACCTACACCCTGGAGACGATCATCCAGGCCGGGCGGATGACCGTCGCCATCGACCACGTGCCGGTCACGACCAACGGCAAGCTGCGCGAGTCGCGCCTGTTCCCGTCGACGTGGTCCTACATCCGCCGCAACGGCGTCTCGATCTTCCGCATCTACGCGATGTACGAGCCGCTGCGGGTGTTCATGATCGCCGCGGCGGTGTTCGGGCTGCTCGCGCTCGTCCTCTGGGGCCGCTTCCTCGTCTACTTCGTCCTCGACGGCAACGGATCAGGGCACATCCAGTCGCTGATCCTCGGCGCCGTACTCTTCAACGCCGCCATGCTGCTCGCGGCGCTCGGCGTCATCGGGGATCTCCTCAGCGGCCAGCGGATCATGCTCCAGCGCGTCTTCGAGCGCGTGCGGCGGGTGGAGCTCGAGCTGGGCGTCCCTCCCTCGCACTACGAGCCCGGGACCCGCGGACGGGAAGAGCTGCCGTTGTGAGCACGGTCTCGCGCGATGCCGAGGGGACCGTCACCGGGAACACCTACGACAAGTACGGCTCCGCCAACCCCGTCGTCCGCCGGCTGATGGCGGGCTTCGAGTCGGCGCTCGAGGACCTGATGGCGCAGGCCCAGCCAGGCTCGCTGCTCGACGTCGGCTGCGGCGAAGGCGTGCTGACGCAGCGCTGGGCGCGGGCGCTGGCACCCCGGCGCGTGGTCGGGATCGACCTCGACGACCCGGGGCTGCACGCCGACTGGGAGCGCCGCGCCGAGCCGAACCTCGAGTACCGGGTCCAGCGCGCCGAGACGCTGCCGTTCGGCGACGCAGAGTTCGACCTGGCCACCGCCATCGAGGTCCTCGAGCACGTCCCGGATCCCGAGCACGCGGTCGCCGAGATGGCGCGCGTCGCGCGCTCCCACCTGCTCGTCTCCGTCCCCCGGGAGCCGCTCTGGCGCGCACTGAACATGGCTCGCGGCGCCTACCTGCGCCAGCTCGGCAACACCCCGGGCCACGTCAACCACTGGTCCCGGCGCTCCTTCGTGGCCCTGCTCGAACGTCACGGCGACGTCGTCCAGGCGCGCTCTCCGTTCCCGTGGACCATGCTCCTCGTCAGCGTCTAGTGACCGCGAGCGCCCCCGAGCAGAGCCGGTCCGCCGGCGCCGCGACGCGCGCCTACGGCCGCGGCGCGCGCGTGCTGTCGGTCGGGATCGCCGTCACCGGCCTGGTCACGTTCGCGTTCTTCTCGCTCGCGTCGCACGCGCTCGACGAGGTCGACTACAAGGGCATCTCGCTGCTGTGGTCGGTGATGTTCCTGATCATCTCGGTGATCTACCGGCCGGTTGAGCAGCTGCTCTCGCGCACGATCTCGGTGCGCCGCGCGCAGGGGATCGAGGGCGGTCATCCGCTGCAGGTCGCGCTCGGGATCCAGCTCGGCTTCGCCGCGCTGTTCCTCGTGATCGCGCTGGTCGAGCGCGACCGCATCCAGAACCAGGTCTTCGACGGCTCCGCCGCGCTCTACTGGGTGCTGGTCGTGGCGGTGCTGGCCTTCGCGGCGTCCTACTTCGCCCGCGGCTGGCTCGCCGGCCACCAGCGCTTCGGGCTCTACGGGGGGCTCGTGCTGATCGAGTCCTGCTCGCGCTGCCTGTTCGCGCTGCTGGCCGCGATCGGCATCGCGCACGGGCAGTCGTTCGTGGCGCTCGGCATCGCCGCGGCACCCGTCGTCTCGCTGATCGTCGTGCCGCTGGCGGTCCTGCGCCCCGGCGCCCGGGCGGCCGCGGCCGCGCCGTCGGGCGACGGGCGCCAGGACGGCGGGCTCACCATGCGCGGGGGCGCGCAGTTCGCCGGCGCGGTGCTCGTCGTCATGGCGGCCGAGCAGGCGCTGCTCAACGGGCCGATCGTGATCGTCGATGCGACCTCCTCGAACGCCGCGCTCGCCGGCTTCGCCTTCAACGCGCTGCTGATCACGCGCGCCCCGCTGCAGCTCTTCCAGTCGGTCCAGACGACGCTGCTGCCGCACCTGTCGACGCTGACCACGACCGACGACGAGGCGGCGGTCAAGCACGCCCTGCGGGTGATCGTGACCGTGATCGCCGGCTTCGCGGCGATCGTGATCGTCGCCCTGGCCGTGCTCGGCCCGTGGGCGATGGGGATCCTGTTCGGCGGCCATTACCACTACGGGCGCTGGGGGCTGGTGCTCGTCGGGCTCGGCATGGGCCTGCACCTCACGGCGGGGACGCTCAACCAGGCGGCGCTCGCGCGCGGGCGCTCCGGAGCCGCGGCCGCCGCGTGGCTCGGCGCCGCCGTCCTGTTCATGGGCTGGCTGGCGATCACGCCGCTGCACGACGAGCTGCTCGCCGTCGAGGCGGGCTATGCGCTTAGCACCGCCGCGCTCGCCGTGGCGCTGCTCGCGATCGAGCGCGGTACGGTCAGACCGCCGACGCCGACGCCGACGCCGCGCTGAACTCCGACGCGTTGGCCTCGGCCTCGCCGGGGCGCCACTGGGTCCGCGGGGCGATCGCGCGCGTGATCACGCGCTCCTTGTGGCGGTCGATCGTCGAGATCATCGAGCGGACGAGCTCCTCGCCGAGGTAGTGCGGCTTGAGCCCGAGCTCGCGGAGCTTGGTGTTCGCGGCGTTGTAGTAGTGCTCTTCGAGCTCGACGCGCGGGTTCTCCACGTGCTCGACGCCGACCTCGTAGCCCAGCTCGCCGGCGGCCCGCCGCGTCAGCTCGGCCAGCTCCAGCACGGTGAATTGCTCCGTGAACTGGTTGTAGACGCGCATCTCGCCGCCCTGGGCGGGATTGGAGACGGTCAGCTCGACGCACTGCAGCGTGTCGCGGATGTTGAGGAAGCCGCGCGTCTGACCACCCTTGCCGTAGACGGTCAGCGGGTGGCCGATGACGGCCTGCAGGCAGAAGCGGTTGAGCGCGGTGCCGAAGATCTCGTCGTAGTCGAAGCGCGTGCACAGGCGCTCGTCGAGTGCGGTCTCGTCGGTCTCGATGCCATAGACGACGCCCTGGTTGAGATCGGTGGCCCGCAGGCCCCACATGCGGCAGGCGAAGTGGATGTTGGTCGAGTCGTGGACCTTCGAGCAGTGATAGAGCGACGCGGGCAGCTTCGGGAAGGGCAGCACGTCGGTGCGGCCCTTGTGCGTGATCTCGAGGTAGCCCTCCTCGATGTCGATGTTGGGCGTCCCGTACTCGCCCATCGTCCCGAGCTTGACCAGGTGGCAGTCCGGCACGCGGTCGCGGATCGACCACAGGAGATTGAGGTTGCCGATCACGTTCGTGCGCTGCGTCTCGACGGCGTGGCGGCGCGAGATCATCGAGAACGGCGCTGACGGCTGCTCGCCGTAGTGGATGACCGCCTCGGGCAGGGTCTCGGCGACGACGCGGTCGAGGAACTCGCCGTCCTCGATGTTGCCGACGAAGGCGCGGATCTGGCGGCCGGAGACCTCGCGCCAGGCATCGATGCGATCGGCGAGCGTGCGGATCGGGGTCAGGGAGTCGGTCGAGTGCTCGTCGTGCCAGCGCCGCCGGGCGAAGTTGTCCACCACGAAGACGTCATGGCCGCGGGCCGAGAAGCGCATCGCCGTCGGCCAGCCGAGGTAGCCGTCGCCTCCGAGGATCAGGATTCGCATGGCGCGTGACGATATCGAGGGACGCCGCGGCTATCGTCTGCGCGCGCCATGGACCTCTCGGCCCTCCGACTGCTCGCCATCCTGAGCGGCGCGCTGATCGTCGCCTTCGCCCTCTGGCGCCGGCGGGCGCTGCGCAACGGCGACGTGCTGCTGCTGCTGGGCGCCGGGGTCGTGCTGCTGCTCGTCGGGGCCACCGACGTCCTCGACACCGTGCTCGGGGCCTTCTCCTTCCGCCGCGGCAACGGCGGCCGCATCCTCGGGCTTGCGGTCGGCGCGGTGATCGTGCTGTTCCTGCTGACGATGCGGTCGCTGATCACCAACGCGCGAATCGAACGCAAGCTGTCCGCGACCCTCGAGGGCATCGCCTGGGAGGAGTTCCGCGCCGCGGGGCTCCCGGCGCGCTTCGCCGACCGGATCGCGGTCGTGATCCCCGCCTACAACGAGGCCGACAACCTCGGCCACGTGCTGCCGCGGATCCCCGCCGAGGTCTGCGGCGTCGAGACGGCCGTGCTCGTCGTCGACGACGGCTCGCGCGACGGGACGGGCGACCTCGCCCGCGCCGGCGGGGCGGCGGTCGCGCGGCACGTGACGAACCTCGGCGGCGGCGCGGCGCTGCGCACGGGCTACCGGCTGATGGTCGACTCCGGCGCGCGCATCGTCGTCACGCTCGACGCCGACGGCCAGCACCGGCCCGAGGAGATGCACACGCTAGTGCAGCCGATCCTCGACGCCACGGTCGACATGGCGCACGGCTCGCGCGTGCTCGGCGACGCCGAGCCCAACCACGCCGCCCGCGAGATGGGCATCGTCTTCTTCAACCGGCTGGTGTCGGCGATCACGCGCACGAAGGTCACCGACTGCTCGAACGGCTACAGGGCCGTGCGCGCGACGGTCCTCCCCCAGCTCGTCCTGCGCCAGGAGCAGTTCCACACGTCGGAGTTCATGATCGAGGCGATCAAGCGCGGCATCCCCGCGGTCGAGGTCCCGGTGACCGTCGACAAGCGCCTGCACGGGCATTCGAAGAAGCCGGCCGTGTTCCGCTACGGCCTCGGCTTCACGAACGCGATCATGCGCACCTGGCTGCGGTAGCCGGTCGGCCGCGCGGTGGGCGGCCTACCCGGCTTCCCCCGCCTGCGCAGCCGCCCGGTACGCCGGCTGCTCGCGGCGGATCAGATCCGGGTTGGTCCCCGCGGCGTGGACGAGCTCGAGCGTCAGCAGCTGCGCGGCGAGCGCGCCCGTCAGCAGCGCGCCCGCCACCGGCGGCAGTTTGCCGGCGACCGGCAGCTGATCCGCACCAATGAGCGCCGACGGCATCCGCAGCTCGCGCGCGGCGGCGAGCACGTTCGCCGCCCGCGCGTCGCGCTCGGCGGCGCCGCGCGGGTCGAGCCGCAGCACGACGAGGCCCGTACGCTCGTCGGCGGCCGGGAGATGGCCGTGGAGGACCTTCTCGAGCCCGAGCGGGGTCACGGGAAGGTGCACCCCTTCCTCGATCTTCAGCGCGAGCTCACGGCCCGTGATCTCATCCGCCCCGCTGGCAACGACGAGCAGCCGCACACAGCCGAGCAGCGCGCCAGCCCGCTCGGCGAGGACCCGCCGGCGCTCGACGACGGCGCCGACCGCCTTCAGCACGGGCCCGGGCGCCGGCGTCGACCCCGCCACGCGCGCCGCCAGCCCATACAGCGCCAGCAGCGGCGAGAGGTAGCCGACCGTGTGACACCACGAGGTGTCGCGCAGCGGCGTCGCGATCGTGGTCAGCCCCGCCGGGGCCTCGCCCGGGCGCGCCGTGATAAGCGTGCAGCGGGCGCCGCGCGCGGACGCCGCGGCGACCGCGGCGAGCGTCGCCGCCGTCCCCGCCTCGTGCGAGACGGCGATCAGCACGCCGCCCTCCTGGGGGTCCAGGCGTGCCTCGAACGCGTCGCGCGCGACGGCTGCGACCCCGGCCTCGCGGAGCATCGCGGCCCCGGCCATCGCCGCGTGCTCGCTCGTCCCGCAGCCCGTCAGTACGACCGGCTGCCCGGCGCCGACGAGCGGGGCCAGCTCGTCGAGCCCCGGCGCCGCCAGCACCGGCTCCACGAGCCCGGGCTCGGCGTCGATCATCTCCCCCATCGCCCACGGCGGGCCAGGACGCAGCTCCGGTTCGTCGCTCATGGCGCGCGACGCTATCGCCCGCGGCCCGATCCCGCATCGGCCGCCACGACGCGAACCGCCGCGCTCGTCACGACGATCCGGCCCGCGCGCAGCAGCTCGGCGCGCAGCCGAGCAGAGTGCCGGCCGGCTACGGCAGGAGCGCGACGACCCGGTCGACGGCCGCGTCGAGCGGCTCGTCGGGCACGAGCCGCACGTCGGGCGACTCCGGCGGCTCGTAGGGGGCCCCGACGCCCGTCAGGCCGTCGAGCTCGCCCGCCCGTGCCCGCGCGTAGAGCCCCTTCGGGTCGCGCCGCTCGCACTCCGCGAGCGAGGTCGCGACGTGGATCTCCAGAAAGGCGATGCCGCGATGCCCGTGCACCGTGCGCGCCGCGTCGCGGTCGGCGACGTAGGGCGAGACGAGCGCGGCCAGTGCGACCACGCCCGCGTCGGCGATCAGCGCGGCGACCTCGGCCGTGCGGCGGACGTTCTCGGCGCGGTCCTCGGGCGAGAAGCCGAGGTCGCCATTGAGCCCGTGGCGCAGGTTGTCGCCGTCGAGCAGGTAGGCCGCACGGCCCCCGGCGAGCAGCCGCGCCTCGACCGCGGCGGCGAGCGTCGACTTGCCCGAGGCGGGCAGGCCGGTCAGCCAGACGGTCGCGCCCGCGTGGCCGAGCGCCGCCCAGCGGCCCTCGCGCGAGGTCTGGGTCTGTTGCCAGACCACGTTGGCCGAGCGAGGCGGATCAGGGACCAAGGGGGTCCTCGATCGTCGCCGCGCGCACTAGAAGTAGCCCTCGCGCTTGCGGTCCTCCATCGCCGCCTCGGACGTGCGGTCGTCGGCGCGGGTCTCACCGCGCTCGGTGATCCGCGTGGCCGCGATCTCGGCCACCACCGTGTCGACGTCGGCGGCCGTCGAGCGCACGGCGCCCGTGATCGTCATGTCGCCGACGGTGCGGTAGCGCACAGACTCGACGAAGGTGCGCTCGGCCTCGGACTGCGTGATGTGCTCGGAGACCGCGTAGAGCATCCCGTCGCGCTCGAACACCTCGCGCTCGTGGGCGAAGTAGATCGACGGCAGCTCGATCCCCTCGTCGCGGATGTACTCCCAGACGTCGAGCTCGGTCCAGTTCGAGAGCGGGAAGACGCGCACGTGCTCGCCGCGCTTGATGCGGCCGTTGTAGAGGTTCCAGAGCTCGGGACGCTGGCGGCGCGGATCCCACTGGCCGAAGTCGTCGCGGAACGAGAAGATCCGCTCCTTGGCGCGCGCCCGCTCCTCGTCGCGGCGGGCGCCGCCGAAGGCCGCGTCGAAGCCGTGGGCCTCGATCGCGTCGAGCAGCGTGACGGTCTGCAGCCGGTTGCGCGACGCGCGCGGGCCGGTCTCCTCGACCGCACGGCCATTGTCGATCGACTCCTGGACCGAGGCGACGATCAGCTCGACGCCGAGCTCGGCGGCGCGGCGGTCGCGGTACTCGATCACCTCGGGGAAGTTGTGCCCGGTGTCGACGTGCATGACCGGGAACGGGATCGCGGCCGGGCGGAACGCCTTCTCGGCGAGGCGCAGCAGGACGATCGAATCCTTGCCGCCGGAGAACAGCAGCACCGGCTTCTCCAGCTCGGCGGCGACCTCGCGGATGATGTGGATCGCCTCGGCCTCGAGGGCCTGCAGGTGGGTGGGGGCGGCCAGCGCGGTCACGAGCCGGCCTCGACGGCGGGGCGCGGACTGGAGCGGGGCTTGTGTCGCAACACGGCGACGGAGAGTACGACGAGCGCGATCGGCACGCCGATCAGGACCGCCCCGGGGATGTCCACGCCGGCCTTGCCGACGAGCGCGAGGCCCGACGCGAGCAGCACGATCCCGAGCGCCGGGCGCAGGCCGCGCTCGGGCAGCCGCATCGCGAGCGCCGAGCCGATCCACACGCCGGGCAGCGAGCCGACCAGGATCGTGCCCGCGAGCCCGAAGTCGATGTTGCCCGAGACCAGGTGGGCGAGCGCGGCCACCCAGAGCAGCACCGCGGCGTGCGCGACGTCGGTGCCGACCACGCGCCGCGGCGTCAGGCGAAAGCCGATGATGAGCCCGATCGAGATCAGCGTGCCCGACCCTGCGGAGGTGATGCCGAGGATGAAGCCCACGAAGGCGCCGAGCGCGACCGCCGCGACCTTGTGGCGGGTCTCGATCCGGAAGTCCTCGCGCTCGCGCTCGAGCTGCGCCGAACCCGCGAGCGCGCGCCACAGGATCAGGCCGCCGACGAGCAGGAGCGCGCCGGCGATCGAGACGAGCATGAACGTGTCGAAGTTGTCACCGAAGGCGTCGCGCAGCCGCTCCAGGACCCACACGCCGGCGAGGGCCGCCGGGCAGGAGCCGACCGCGAGCCACACGGCGAGCCGCGCATGCACGGTGCCCGAGCGCAGGTGCCGCCAGCCGCCGACGGTCTTGGTGACCGCGGCGTAGGCCAGGTCGGTCCCGACGGCGACGACCGGGTTGATCCCGAAGAGCAGGATCAGCAGCGGCGTCATCAGCGAGCCGCCGCCCATCCCCGTCGCACCGACGAGCACGCCGACCCCGAGGCCGAACAGGACGATGGTCAGGTCCATCGTCGGACCAGGTCAGGCGGCCGGTACGTGCAACCCGCACTCGAGCTTGCCGGTGCCCGCCCAGCGGCCCTCGCGGCCCGCCCCGGCGACGGTGCACGGAGTGCAGCCGATCGACTCGTAGCCCTGGTCGTGCAACGGGTTGTACGGGAGGTCGTGGTCGGCGATATAGCGCCACACATCCTTCTCCGTCCAGCCCGCGAGCGGCGCGTACTTCCAGAGGCCGTGCCGCAGGTCCCAGCCCACCTTGGGCGTGTTCGCGCGCAGCTCGGACTGGTCGCGTCGCAGACCGGTGATCCAGGCGTCGCATTCGGCCAGCGCGCGGTCGAGCGGTTCGACCTTGCGCATACCGCAGCACGCGTCCGGGTCGGTCGACCAGAGTTCGTCCACGCGCTCGCCGCGATGGGCCTCGATCTCGATCCCATAGCGATCCTCGACCTGCCGCCAGGTCTCGTAGGTCTCGGGGAACAGCACGCCCGTGTCGAGCGTGAGGATCCGCGCCTGCGGCTCGATCTGGAGGATCAGGTCGATGATGACGCTCGCCTCCTTCTGGAACGAGCAGGCGACGGCGAGTCGCGGATGGTGCTCGGCGACCGCGTGCTCGAGCACCTCGGGGGCGTCGAGCGCCTCGAGGTCGGGAGCCGTCGGTGTGCGCGCCATGGGAGACATCCTACCCGTCCATCGCCAAATTCCCCGAATCCCCTTCGGATTTCCCTCATTTGGGCGGCGCAGGGCCGCGATTGCAGGAGCTTTATTCCCCGGAGCGCATGTACGCAAGCACGGCAAGGACGCGCCGGTGGTCCTCGACGGTCGGCGTGAGGTTGAGCTTGGAGAAGATCGAGGTCACGTGCTTCTCGACCGCGCGCTCGGTCACCACGAGCGCCTCGGCGATCGCCGCGTTGGAGCGGCCCTCGGCCATCAGGCCCAGGACCTCGCGCTCGCGCGCCGTCAGCGCGTCGAGCGGATCCTCGCGCCGGCGGCGGCCGAGCAGCAGCGCGACGACCTCGGGATCCAGCGCCGAGCCACCCCCGGCGACGCGGCGGACCGCGTCGGTGAAGGTGTCCACGTCGCCCACGCGGTCCTTGAGCAGGTACCCCGTGCGCTCGGTCGACTCCGACAGCAGGTCGAGCGCGTACGCCTCCTCGACGTACTGCGAGAGCACGAGCACGGCCGTCTTCGGGTGCGCCGCGCGGATCTGGCGGGCCGCCTGCAGGCCCTCGTCGGTGTGGCTCGGCGGCATCCGCACGTCGACCACAGCGACGTCGGGGCGATGGGCACCGACCTTGCGCAGCAGGTCCTCGGCGTCGCCCGCCTGGGCGGCGACCTCGAAGCCGGAGTCCTCGAGCAGGCGTGCGAGACCTTCGCGCAGCAGCACGGAATCATCGGCGATCACCACGCGGATCGGGTCGGTCATCGTCCCCGGAGCCTAATGGTGCTCAGGACAGCAACGCCTCCAGGCGCTCGCCGGAGAGCTCCGCCTTGGGCACGAACCCGCGTGCGCCGGAGCGCGATACCAACGGTCCGAAATCCGAAGCGTCGCGCGAGGAGACGAGGATCACCGCCGGGACCGGGCCGCCGGGGCGACCGACGATCTCCGCGCAGACGTCGAAGCCGTCGGAATCCGGCAGGCCCACGTCCAGCAGCACCACCTCGGGCCGCAGCCGGTCGGTCTCGGAGACGGCCGTGGCGCCGTCCGGGGCCTCTCCGACGACCGTGAACCCCTCGGACTCGAGGAGGACCCGTGCGCTCGCGCGAAACGACGGGTGGTCGTCGACGATCAGGACGCTGTGACCCACGCACCCAATGGTGGCCGTGGTGTGAACGCGCGACCATACGGCTGGCCGTACCCCCGCCAGGACACGCTTACCTCAGGCACCCGCCGCGGCGGCGATCTCGCGCAGTGCGCCCGCCGGGTCCGGCGCCCCGAACACGGCGGTCCCGGCCACGAACAGCGTCGCGCCCGCGGCCGCGCATCCACCGGCCGTCGACGCATCGATGCCCCCGTCGACCTCGAGCGCGGTTCCCGGAGGCAGCATCGCCCGCAGCCGCTCGATCTTCGCCAGCGATGCCGGGATGAACCGCTGGCCGCCCCAGCCGGGGTTGACGGTCATGCAGAGCAGCAGGTCGAGGTCGTCGAGGACCTCCGACGCCGCGGAGACGGGCGTCGCGGGGCACAGCGCGAGCCCCGCCCGGCAGCCCGCCGCCCGGATCGCCTGCAAGGCGTAGTGCACGTGCGGGGTCGCCTCGGCATGGATCGTGATCGAATCCGCGCCCGCCGACGCGAACGTCTCCACGTGGCGCTCGGGCCGCTCGACCATCAGGTGCACGTCGATCAGCGCGCCGGCGGCGTGGACGCGCTCGGAGAGCGCCTCTACGACGCTCGGCCCCATCGAGAGGACCGGCACGAAGTGCGCGTCCATGATGTCGACGTGGATCACGCGCGCGCCGGCCTCGAGCACGGCGTCGACCTGCTCGCCGAGCCGCGCGAAGTCCGCCGCCAGCACCGACGGCGCGACGCCCGCGAGCGTCGCTGCCATCAGATCGGCTGGAGCATCGAGCTCCGGCAGTTGTTGCACATGTACAGCGCCGTCGATGACATCCGCACGATCGTCGAGTGTTCCCCGCAGTTAGGGCACACCGAACGCAGCTCGAAGCGGTGCAGGCAGTTCACGCAGCGATAGCGGCCGGGCAGGTTCGTCGGCCGCAGCCACGGCTCGCCGCAGGACGGGCAGACGTCACCGAGGTCGACGTCGTCGCTCATTCGGCGTCCTTGCGCCGCAGCCGGGCGATGAAGAAGCCGTCCGTGCGGTCGCGGTGCGGCAGGGTCTGGAGGAAACGGCCCACGCGGGGATGGTCCCAGACGGGGAGGCCGGAGGGGCCGGAGGCCTGCAGGTCGTCGGCCTCGAAGTCGCCGCGGCGGTCCAGGAAGGCCTGAATCAGCCGCTCGTTCTCCGTGGGCGAGATCGTGCACGTCGAGTAGACGAGCGTGCCGCCCGGGCGCAGCGCGTCGGCCCCCGCGTCGAGGATCGCCGCCTGCACGGCGGCGAGCTCGGTGGCCTGGCCGGCATGCTTGCGCCAGCGCGCGTCGGGCCGGCTCGCCAGCGTCCCCAGGTCCGAGCACGGCGGATCGACGAGAACGCGGTCGTAGGCGCCCGGCTCGTGCGGCCCTACGGCGTCGCCGACGCGGACCTCCACGCAGCCGGCACCCATACGCGCGGCCGTGCGGCGCAGCGCGTCGGCGCGGCCGGGGTGGCGCTCGACCGCGACGATCGCGCCCGTGTCGCCCATCAGCGCGGCGAGATGGGTGGTCTTGCCGCCGGGCGCGGCGCAGAGGTCGAGCATCCGCTCGCCGGGCTGCGGATCGAGCACTCGCGCGACGGCCATCGCGGCGCGCGACTGCGGCATCAGCAGCCCGTCCTCCCATTGCTGCGAGCCCCAGGCGTCGAAGGGGCCGTCGAGAACGAGGCCCTCGGGCAGCCCGGGCGCGGGCAGCGCCGGGACCGGCAGTGCCGCCCGCAGCGCGTCGGCGCTCGTGCGCAGCGCGTTGGCGCGCAGCGCGGTCTCCGCCGGCTCGTTGTCGGCCGCCATCAGCGCGCGCGCCGCGTCCGGGCCGAGCGCCTCCCACCACAGCTCGGCGATCCAGCGCGGGTGCGAGTGCCGCAGGGCAGCGGCCTGCGGGTCGCCGTCGGGCAGGGCGGCAAGCCACTCCGGACCCTCGCGGGCCGCGCGGCGCAGCACCGCGTTGACGAGCCGCGCGCCGCTGCGCGACTCCGCCTTGGCCAGCTCGACGGCCTCCCCAACCGCGGCGTGGGGCGGGACGCGATCGAGGAACAGCAGCTGGAATGCGCCGAGCCGCAGCGCGGCGAGCACCGGCGGCTCGAGCCGGTCGAGGCGACGGCCCGTGAGGTGTTCGAGCAGCGCATCGATCGTCGCCCGCCGCTGCACGGTCCCGTAGGCGAGCCGGGTGGCGAGCGCTCGCTCTCGCGCCTCCAGCCCGAGCCGCCGGGCCTCGCCGTGCAGCGCTCGGTCCGCCCACGCGTCCTCCTCGAACACGCGCCGGACGACGGCGTAGGCGCAGGCTCGCGCGGGCGTCGCGCGAGCGCCTCGCGCGCGTGCGCGCGCGTCGGCACGATCCCGGCTCACCCCCGCGTTCTCTCGCAAAGAGCAGGGTTCCGGAGTGGCTTCGGGCACTCGAAAATGACGGTTTGCAGGCACTTTTTTCGACGTCGTATGTTCGTCCGTTGTGGCGCGTAAACACTCAACATTCGGGGCGAACCGCTAATGCATCGCCTAGAACTTGCCGAGAAGGATGCTGGAAGGGGATCTGGCGTGACACTTGAGAACAGAGAAGAGGACATCAGCGGGGACAGACCGTCCGCCGCTCGCGACCTTCGCTTCGCCGGCACGATCGCGGCGGGATGCATCGCCGGCGTTCTCGGCGTCGGTGCGCTCACCGCCCCGCTGCTGGGCTGGACGAGCTGGCCGTCTACACGGCCCGGGGCGCAGTCGCACGGCGCGCTGACGCTGGCCAAGCCGTCGGTGCGCCCCGCACCCGCGCACGGGTCGCCCGCCCCTCGGCGTCCGTCGGTGCTGTCGCCGCTCGCCACCACCGTTCCGCTGCCCGGCCGCTCCGGCGCCGTCGCCGTGCAGCCCGGCACCCTCGCCTCGCTGCTGTCCTCCGGCGCGACCGCCACGCTCCCCGGCGGGAGCGCGCGCACGCGCAACGGCACGACGACGCCCGGGAACTCGCCCAAGGGCGGCGCGACCCTCCCCACTCGCCGCGGCAGCGTGACGACGAACGACACCGCGAGCGCGCTCGCCGGCACCGGCTCGCTGTCGGGCTTCGGGCCGGCCGGCGGCACCCACGCCAACGCCGCCACGCTGCGAGACACCGACGGCGACTCGATGCCTGATACGTACGAGCAGAGCAACAGGCTCTCGACGACCGTCGCCGCGAGCCCGACGCAGGACACCGACGGCGACGGCGTTCCGGACGTCAACGAATACAAGGTCTCCGCGCTCACCGACGTGCCACTGCAGGCCGACTCCGCGAGTACGGACGGCCAGACGCTCGACGACACGCGCGATACCGACGGCGACGGCCTCCCCGACGCGTACGAGGTCGCCCACGGCACCGATCCCGCTTCGGCGAGCACCAACGGCGTCGCGGATGCGGCGCTCGACTCCGACGGCGACGGCGTGCCCGACGCGGTGGAGCTCGCCAACGGGACGGATCCCAGCGTGGCCGACGCCCCCGCTCCGGCGCCCGATCCGGCTCCGGTCAGCGACGGGGCCGACCCCGCGCACGCGCCCGACCCCGCGCCGACGGACAGCTCTGACGCGACCCCGGCCGCGGATCCGACGCCGGTCGCCACGGACGCGCCGGCGGCCGATCCGAAGCCGGAGGCGCCGCCCGCCGACTCCTCCACCCCGGTCGCGGACCCGGCTCCGGCGCCGGCGCCAGATCCGGCCCCCGCCGAGGATCCGGCTCCGGCTCCGCCCGCCCACCCGGCGCCCGCGCCGGTCCTCGTGGCTGACCCCGCTCCGGCTCCGGCGCCCGCTCCCGATCGCGATTCCGATCGCGATCGCGATCCGGCTCCCGCTCCCCATCCGGCTCCCGCTCCCCATCCGGCTCCCGCTCCCGATCCGGCTCCTCCCGCTCCGGCTCCGGCCGCCGCTCCGGCTCCGGCTCCGGCTGCAGCTGCGGCTCCCGCTGCCGCTCCGGCTCCGGCTCCCGCCCCCGCTCCGGCGACAGCAGCGGCGCCCGACGCCGCCGTCGCCGGGTAGTCGCGCCGGTCCTCCGCGCCCGGCTCGGCCGCCCGCGGCACCCGCCGCCTCAGGATCCGACCGCGACGTCGAACGCGACCCGGCCGCCCGGCCGCCCGCGCAGCCACTCCGCCGCCGTCATCGCTCGCCCGCCCGGTGGGGTGATCGACTCGAGCTCGAGCGCGCCGCCGGCGCAGTCGAGCGCCAGCACCCCGCCGTCGCCGTGCAGCCGTCCCGGCACGCCGCGGCCACCGGGCCGCGCGCGCGCGGCGTGCACGCCCAGGAAGCCCGCCCCGCCGAGGGCCAGGCGCGCGCCGATGTGCGGATGCAGGGCGCGCACCGTGCGCTCGAGCTCCTGCGGCGTGCGGCTCGGGTCGAGCGTGCGATCGGCCGCCTCGATCTTGTGCGCGTAGGTAACGCCCTCCTGCGGCTGCTCGACGAACGGCGGCCGCTCGTCGAGGGCACGGATCAGCAGCTCGCCGCTGCGTGGCGCGAGGCGCCCGGCGAGCGTGGCGTAGTCGTCGTCAGCGCGGATCGGCTCACGCTCCTCAAGGCACACGGGCCCCTCGTCGAGCCCGGCCGTCAGCCGCATGATCGAGACGCCGGTCTCGGCGTCGCCGGCCATGATCGCCCGCTCGAGCGGCGCCGCGCCGCGCCAGCGGGGTAGCAGCGACGGGTGCACGTTGAGCACCTCGTAGTCCGAGAGCAGCGGCTCGCGGATGAGGACGCCATACGCGCACACGCACAGCGCCTCGGGCTGCGCTGCGGCGATCCGCTCGAGCGGCTCGGGATCGTGCAGGCGCTCGGGCTGGAGCAGCTCGAGGCCGAGCGTGTGGGCGCGCTCGGCCACGGGCGGCGGCGCGAGGCGCCGCCCGCGGCCCTTCGGGCGGTCCGGCCGCGTGACGACGAGTTGGGGGCGGTGCGCCGATTCCGCGAGGCGCTCGAGCACCGTCGCGGCGAAGTCCGAGGTGCCGAGGTAGACCGTGGCCATCGCCGCGCTACGCCGCCGGGGCGGCCTCGGCGGCCTCCCGGAGCGCGCGCATCGCGCGCTTGCGCTCGTCCCGCGAGGTGCGGTCCAGGATCAGCACGCCGTCGAGGTGATCCATCTCGTGCTGGATCACGCGCGCCTCGAGCCCCGAGGCCTCGACGAGGATGTCCTCGCCGTGCTCGTCCTGCGCGGCGACGCGCACGTGGACCGGGCGATCGACCTCGACGAGCACGCCGGGCAGCGAGAGACAGCCCTCGTCCATCGGCTCGACCTCGTCGCCCGACCACTCCAGCCGCGGATTGACGAGCGCGGCGACGGGCGCATCCGGCTCGACGCGGTAGACGAGCACGCGATGCATGACGCCGAGCTGCGTCGCGGCGAGGCCGATCCCGTAGGCATCGTGCATGATCTGCCCCATCCGGCGGACCTCTTCGACGAGCCCCTCGTCGAAGGCCTCGACCGCGCGGGCGCGGCTGCGGAGCACGGGATCCCCGTACTTGCGCACGAAGCGCAGCGCCGCCTGACGGCGTGCGCGCGCCTCGGGGTCGAGCTGGTCGGGCTGCTCGCCCTCGAGCTCGATCTCGCCTGCGATGTGCTCCTCGCCCATGCCCTCCGAGTCTAGATGCCGCGCAGCGCCCGCAGTGCGGCCCGGCGCTGGTCGGGCGCCGCGCGATCGAGCATCAGGACGCCGTCGAGATGATCGAGCTCGTGCTGGAGCACCCGCGCCTGGAGGCCCTCCGCCTCGACCCTGCGCTCGCGGCCGCGCGCGTCGAACCCGCGCATGCGAACGCGCAGCGCGCGCTCCACGTCGATCCAGACATCGGGAATCGACAGGCAGCCCTCCTCGTCGGTCTCGCGCTCCTCGCCGCACCACTCGAGGACGGGGTTGACGAAGACCTCGACGGGCGCGTCCGGCTCGGCCCGGAAGACGAACACGCGGTGCATGACGCCGAGCTGGGTGGCCGCGAGGCCCGCCGCGAGCGCGTCCTCGAGCAGGCCGGCCATCCGATCGACCTCGGCCTCGAGGGCGCCGTCGAAGCGGTCGACGAGGCGGGCGACGCTGCGCAGCGCGGGGTCGCCGTAGCGCAGCACGTTCGCGAGCGCCGCGTCACGACGCTCGATCGTCGCCTTGTCGAGCTCGGCCATCGGCCGGCCAGTCTAGGAGTCCTGCGAAGCGGCCGCGGCCGCGCCGGCTCCCTCGCCGGACGCCTACTGCGGGTCGACGTCGACCGAGAAGGCCACCGCCCGGTGCTCGCGCGCGCGGGCCGCGTCCTCGACCGCGCGGCCGGTCGCCGCGACGGCGCGCGCGCGCTCGGCGGTCTTGAGCACCACCTGCCAGCGGTCGCGCCCGCGCAGCCGGTAGAGGGACGCCGGGCCGAGCACATCGGTCGCCTCCCCCGTGGTCGCGCGCACTGCGGCGGCGACCGCGTCCGCCGCGGCGCGGGCCGCCGCCGGCTCGGGCGAGGAGGCGACGACCCGGACGAGGTCGGCGAACGGCGGGTAGCGCAGCGCCTCGCGGCGCGCGAGCTCGCCGGCGAGGAACGCCGATGCGTCGTGACGCGCGGCGAGCGCCACGGCCTCCGCCTCCGGGGAGCTGGTCTGGACGAGCACGCGGCCGCCGTCGGATCCCCGGCCCGCGCGGCCCGCGAGCTGGGCGATCAGCGCGAAGGTGCGCTCCTGCGCCCGGAAGTCCGGGAACCGCAGGGTCGAGTCGGCGTCGAGCACGACGCCGAGCTCGACGTCGGGGAAGTCGTGGCCCTTGGCGACCATCTGCGTCCCCAGCAGCACGCCGCGCGGCGCGGCGCGAAAGCGGGCGAGCAGCTCCGGGACGGCGTCCTTGGCGCCGGCGGTGTCGGCGTCGAGCCGGAAGATCGGCGCGCCGAGCAGCTCGCCCAGCTCGGCCTCGATGCGCTCGGTCCCCGCGCCGTGGCGGGCGACGGCGAGCGAGCCGCACTCGTCGCAGCGGTCCGGGACGGGTTCGCGATGGCCGCAGTGGTGGCAGGCGACCGCACCGTCCGCGCGATGCAGCACCAGCGCGACGTCGCACTGCGGGCACTCCCACGCCTTGCCGCACGAGCGGCAGGAGAGGAAGTTCGACCAGCCGCGGCGGTTGAGCAGCACGATCGACTTGCGCGCGGCCTCCAGCGCGCGGCGCGTGAGCGGGTGCAGCGGGCCGCGCGCCTCTCGCATGTCGAGCACGCGAACGGGCGGCAGCGGGCGCGCATCGACGCGGCTCGGCAGCGTGATGTGCGGTAGCGCGTGCCAGGTCTCGGGGCGCGGTGTGGCGGTGCCGACGAGCAGCGCGGCGCCGCTTCTGCGCGCGCGCTCGGCGGCGATCGCGCGCGCGTCGTAGCGCGGGTCGCCCTCGTGCTTGAACGAGGCGTCGTGCTCCTCGTCGACGATCACCAGGCCGAGCCGCTCGACCGGAGCGAACACCGCCGAGCGCGGGCCGACGGCGATCCGCGCCTCGCCGGTGCGCAGCCGTCGCCACTCGTCGTAGCGCTCGCCCTCGCTCAGCGCGGAGTGCAGCAGGGCGACGGTGTCGCCGAAGCGGGCCTGGAAGCGCCCGACGGTCTGCGGTGTCAGCGCGATCTCGGGCACCAGCACGATCACGCCCTGTCCGCGCCGCAGCGTCTCCGCGGCGGCGCGCAGGTAGACCTCGGTCTTGCCCGAGCCGGTGACGCCGTGCAGCAGGTTCGCGCCGCCCGCGCGCAGGCGCTCGAGCGCGGCGCGCTGGTCTGCGGTCAGCTCGACCGGGCGGTCCGGCGCGACGTTGGTGCGCGGCGCGCGCCGGCGCTGGCGCGCCTCGATGGCCACGAGCCCGCGCTGCTCGAGCCGGCGCAGCGCCGGCAGCGCGCCGGTGGCCGGCGCGGGCAGGGACTCGAGCAGCGCGCGCTGGTTGCCGGTCAGTCGCTCGTCCGGGCCCGGCGGCCGCGCGAGGAGCGCCCACGGCTCGGTGCGGGGCCTGCCGGGCGGGGGCAGGACCAGGGCGAGCGCGCGCGCGGGCGTCGAGCAGTACTCGGCCGCCATCCAGTGTGCCAGCGCGACGAGCTCGGGCGGCACGCTGTCCTCGCGCACCGCCGTCGGCGCGACGAGCCGCTCGCGCGGCAGCTCGCTGGTCGCCGCGAGGGCGACGACGACGCCGTCGAGCCGCTGGCGCCCGAACGGGATCTTCACGATCGAGCCGACGGCGACCGGTCCGCCGCCGTCCGGCAGCGCGTAGTCGAACGGCCCGGAGAGCCGGCGTGTGGTCGTGAGGGGCTCGACCCGGGCGATCATGCGCTCCAGGACGATAGGCGCCGTGCCGGGCGCACTCGCCCCCGCGGCCGGCGGGTCGGGTCTGACCCCTCCCCCGGCTACGGTCCCGCCCGTGAACCAGGTGCTGCTCGGCGACAACCTCGAGCTCCTCAAGGCGCTGCCCGATGCGAGCGTCGCGATGGCCTACGCCGATCCGCCGTTCAACACCGGCCGGCGCCAGACGCGACGCACGCTCGCGATCACGCCCGACCCCGGCGGCGATCGCACCGGCTTCGGCGGCCGCCGCTACGCGACGCGGCTCGCGGCCACGAGCTCCTACGAGGATGCCTACGACGACTACCTCGGCTTCCTCGGGCCGCGCCTGCACGAGCTACGCCGGGTACTCGCGCCCGAGGGCACGCTCTACCTGCACCTCGACTACCGCGAGGCGCACGCGACGAAGCTCGCGCTCGACGCGATCTTCGGCCCCGAGTGCTTCCTCAACGAGCTGATCTGGGCCTACGACTACGGCGCGAAGCCGCGCTCGCGCTGGCCGCAGAAGCACGACACGATCCTCGTCTACGTGCGCGATCGCGCCCGCTATCACTTCGACGCGGAGGCGGTCGACCGCGAGCCCTACATGGCGCCGGGCCTGGTCACGCCGGAGCAGCGCGCGCGCGGCAAGCGGCCGACGAGCGTGATGTGGCACACGATCGTCTCCCCCACCGGCCGCGAGAAGACCGGCTACCCGACGCAGAAGCCGGAGGCGCTCGTGCGGCGCTTCGTGCAGGCCTCCTCGCGGGCCGGGGACCTCTGCCTGGACCCCTTCGCCGGCTCGGGCACGCTCGGCGCGGTCGCGGCGCAGCTGGGCCGGCGCTTCCTGCTCATGGATTCGAGCCCGGACGCTGTCGCGGTCATGCAGCGGCGCCTCGCCGCCGCGCTCACCGCGGCCGGATGAGCACGCAGGGCGGCGTCCCATCGCTAGCGTGCGCACCGTGACCGCCATCCAGGCCCGCGGACCCGGCCGCGTCAACCTCATCGGAGAGCACACGGACTACAACGACGGGCTCGCGCTCCCGTTCGCGATCGACCGCGGCGTGACGGTGACGATCGAGGCGCGCGACGGCGACGAGGTGAGCGCGCGCGCCGTCGACCTCGGCGAGGACGACGCCTTCGCGCTCGCCGACCCGCCGCGGGCGGAGGGGTGGCGCGCCTTCGTGCGTGGAACCGTCGCCGAGCTGGGCGGGGCCGGCCACGCGCTGCGCCCCTGCGCGCTGACGATCGAGGGCGATCTCGACCAGGGCGCGGGGCTGTCCTCCTCGGCGGCGCTCGAAGCGGCGCTGAGCCTCGCCCTGCTCGCGCTCGCCGGGGAGCCCGACCCGGACCGTGACGGGCGGCGCGCCCTCGCCCGCCTGTGCAGCCGCGTCGAGAACGACTGGGTCGGCGCCGAGACCGGCCTGCTCGACCAGCTCGCCTCGCTGTGCGGCGAGGCCGGGCACGCGCTGCGGATCGACTTCGCCTCGCTCGCCGTCGAGCCCGTGCCGCTCGAGCTCGGCGACTGGAGCCTCGTCACGCTCGACTCTGGCGCCGTGCACTCGCACGCCGGCTCGGGCTACAACGAGCGGCGCGAGGAGTGCCGCCGGGCGTGCCGCGCGCTCGGCATCGCCAGCCTCCGCGAGGCAACGCTCGAGGACCTCGGGCGGCTCGACGATCCGCTGCTCGCCCGCCGCGCCCGCCACGTGCTCGAGGAGAACGCGCGCGTGGACGCGATGGTCGCCGCGCTGCGCGCCCAGGACCTCGAGGCGGCCGGCCGGCTGCTCGACGCCTCGCACGCATCACTGCGCGACCTCTACGAGGCGTCGGTGCCCGCGGTCGAGGCGACCGTGGACGCGCTCAAGGCCGCCGGCGCGGCCGGCGCCCGCATGGTCGGCGGCGGCTTTGGCGGCGCGGTGCTCGCACTGCTGCCGCCGGGCGTCGCGATCCCCGACGGCGCCCTAGCGGTCGCCGCCGGGCCCGGAGCCCGTCTGCTCTGACTCGCGCTCGGCCGCCGCGAGCTGCTCCCCCAGTGGGCGCGTGAACGCCCAGAGCAGGAAGAGGCCGCCGAGCACGAGCATGGCGAGGCCCGTCCAGAGGTTGATGTGCACGCCCGCGGACTTGTCGATCTCCGCCTGGGAGTCGAACAGCCCGGTGATCGTGAGGATCGCGCCGTAGAGCACGAACAGCCCGCCGATGATGCGGCGCAGGTCGAACAGGTTCGCGGCCTCCAGCTCACGGCCGCCGCCCTTCTCGGCCTCCGCGCCCTCGGTGCGGTTGATCAGCTCGTCGTCGCGCCGGTTCTCTTCAGCCATGTCGCGCTCCTACCAGAAGATGATGGTCAGGACGGCGCCGATGCCGAGCGCGCTGAAGCCCAGCAACTGTGGCGATTCCCACCACTTGCGCTTGCGGGCGCTCTCGTCGACGTTGGCCATGCCCCACACCAGGCCCTGCAGCTCCTCGACGGGCTTCGGCCTGGTGAACAGCGTCACAGCGACGGTGACGACCGCATCGATGACGAACGCCGCCCCCGCGCCCCAGAAGGACTCGTCGAGATCCGATCCGAAGCTGAACCAGCCCGCCCACTTGTAGCCGATGTAGGTCACCAGGGCCGCGATCGTGCCCGCGACCAGGCCCAAGAAGCCGGCCGCCGGCGTCGATCGCTTCCAGAACATGCCGATGATGAAGGTCGCGAACAGCGGCGCGTTGAAGATCGAGAACAGCGCCTGCAGGTAGTTCATGAGGTTCGAGTAGCCCGAGGCGATCAGCGCGGTGCCGATCGCCACGATCATGCCGGCGACGGTGACGATGCGCCCGACGCGCACGTAGTACTCGTCGGGCCGGTCCCGCTGGATGTAGGGCTCGACGATGTCGGTCGTCACCACCGTGTTGAACGCCGAGACGTTCGCCGCCACGCCCGCCATGAACGACGCCATCAAGCCGGTCAGCGCGACGCCGAGCATGCCGTTGGGCAGGTACTTGTTCATCAGCAGCGGGATCGCGTTGTTGTAGGCGAGGCTTCCCGAGTTGGAGCCCAGCTTGGGAATCACGACGAGCGCGACCAGGCCGGGGATCACCGTGATCGCGGGGATGAACAGCTTCGGGAAGGCGCCGATCAGCGGCGTGCGCTGGCCCGCCGAGAGGTTCCTGGCCGAGAGCGCGCGCTGGACCTCGGCGAAGTTCGTCGTCCAGTAGCTGAACGAGAGCACGAAGCCAAGGCCGAAGACAAGGCCGATCCAGGTCGAGCCGATCGGGTTGGTCACGTGTCCGGGCGCGGTGCCCTGCAGCGCGTGCAGGCCGGCCTCGCCGAGCTTGGTGTGCTTGATCTTGTCGCTGAGGCCGCCCCAGCCGCCGAGGGCGTGCAGGCCGATGACGCTGATCGGGATCAGCGCCGCGATGATCACGAAGAACTGCAGCACCTCGTTGTAGATCGCCGAGGACAGGCCGCCGAGCGTGATGTAGATGAGCACGATCGCGGCCGCGACGATGATCCCGGTGAGGATCGCCCAGCCGAGCAGCAGCTGCAGCACGAGCGCCAGCGCGTAGAGGTTGACACCGGCGATCAGGATCGTGCCGAGCGCGAACGTGATCGAGTTGAACAGGTGCGACGAGTTGTTGAAGCGCAGGCGCAGGTATTCAGGCACCGAGCGGACCTTCGAGCCGTAGTAGAACGGCATCATCACGAGGCCGAGGAACACCATCGCCGGGACAGCGCCGATCCAGTAGTAGTTCACCGTCGCGACGCCGTACTGCGCGCCGTTGGCGCCCATGCCGAGGATCTCGGTGGCGCCGAGGTTCGCCGAGACGAACGCCAGGCCTGTGATCCACGCGGGCAGCGAGCGTCCCGAGAGGAAGTAGTCCAGGCTGGTCTTGATGTACCGCCGCGCCGCGAAGCCGACGCCGAGGACCACGACGAAGTAGATCGCCAGGATCGCGTAGTCGAGGGCGTTCGTATCCAGCCGAGTCTGCGTCACGGCGCCTCCTGAGGGGTCACGGCGCGTCCCCAAGGCGCGCCGCGCCATTACCTACCCCGGAAGCCGTATGCGCCAAAACCCCGACCGCTGCGCGGCCGGGGGGCGCGCTAGACGACGGCGCTCGCGTCGAGGCCGGCCGCCGTCCGCAGCTCGGCCGCCTTGTCGGTCCGCTCCCAGGTGAAGTCGTGGTCCTCGCGGCCGAAGTGCCCGTAGGCAGCCGTCTTCTGGTAGATCGGGCGGTGGAGCTTGAGGTACTCGCGGAAGGCGCCGGGCCGCAGGTCGAAGTGCTCGTCGACGAGCCGCCGGATGGCCCCGCGGCCGATCTTCTCGGTGCCGAACGTCTCGACCATCACCGACACGGGGTGAGCGACGCCGATCGCGTAGGCCAGCTGCACCTCGCAGCGGTCGGCGAGGCCGGCCGCGACGATGTTCTTGGCCACGTAGCGCGCCGCGTAGGCGGCCGAGCGGTCGACCTTGCTCGGGTCCTTGCCGGAGAACGCGCCGCCGCCGTGGCGGGCCATGCCGCCGTAGGTGTCGACGATGATCTTGCGCCCGGTCAGGCCGGCGTCACCGACCGGACCGCCGATCACGAACCGACCGGTCGGGTTGACCATGAAGTTCTTGCGCAGCTTGCGCTCGTCGTAGAGGTCCTTGGGCAGGATCGGCTCGACGACGTGCTCCCAGAGGTCGTCCGGGATCAGCGACTCCGCGCCCTCGCGGTGCTGGGTCGAGATCAGCAGCTTCTCGATCTCGACCGGACGGCCGTCGCGATAGCGCACGGAGACCTGGGTCTTGCCGTCGGGGCGCAGGTACGGGACGAGCTCGGCGCGGCGCACCGCGGCGAGGCGCGCG
>JAXDHR010000038.1:0-9049 GCA_034664425.1 Solirubrobacteraceae bacterium | reverse complement strand
CCGCGCCGGCGAACGCTTCGAGCACCACCAGGTCGACCCACGCGCGCGCCGCGTCGATCACGTGGTCCTGCGTGTCGACGAGCACCGCGAAGGGGTCGCCGCCGGCATCGATCCCGCCCTTCAGCCGGCGCGCCGCGCCCGAGAGGATGTGCTCCTGGCGCCACTTGACGAGGTCGAGCTGCGTCGCGCGGTCCAGCAGCTCCGCCGAGTCGTCGCGTCCGGGACGCAGGTCGTCGCCGAGCCGGCCGAGCAGCTCGCGGAACGCGGTTCGCTCGGCCACTGTGCCCAGTACCTGGCCGGCGAAGAACTGCGCCATGCCCAGCGGGTCGAGCTCACCGAACTGGTCGCGGAAGCCGGTCAGCAGGTTCTTGGCGGCGAGTTGCAGCAGGACGGTGTTGTCGCCCTCGAAGGTGGTGAACACGTCGGTGTCGGCCTTGAGGGCAGCGAAGCGGTTGGCACGCAGGTAGCCGGCCCCGCCGCACGCCTCCCGACACTCCTGGATCGTCTGCGTGGCATGCCAGGTTCCGATCGCCTTCACGCCGGCGGCGAGCGTCTCGAGCTCGCGCCGCTTGCGGTCCTCGCCGCCGTCGGGCGCCGTGAAGACCTCGTGCAGCTCGGCGACGAGCCGCTCCTGGGCGAAGTGCAGGGCGTAGGTGGTCGCGAGCGGGATCAGCAGCCGGCGCTGGTGCGTGCGGTAGTCCAGCAGCACCGCCTCCTCGCCGCCGGGCGGCCCGAACTGGCGGCGGGTGAGCCCGCGGCGGACCGCGATCACCAGCGCCACCTTGGACGCGTTGATCGCCGCCCCGCAGACGCTGATGCGGCCCTGGATCAGCGTCCCGACCATCGTGAAGAAGCGCCTCGTCGGATTCTCGATCGCACTCGTGTACACGCCTTCGGGGCTGACCTCGGCGTAGCGGTCGAGGAGCGCGTCGTGCGGCACGCGGACGTGGTCGAAGTACAGGCGGCCGTTGTCGACCCCATCGAGGCCGAGTTTCGCGCCGCAGTCCTCGATGCGCACGCCGGGCATGGGCTCGCCCGCGTCGTCGCGGATCGGGACGAGCAGCGCGTGGACACCGCGCGCTTCGCCGCCCACCACGAGCTGCGCGAACACCGCGGCCATGCGGCCGTGGCGGGCGGCGTTGCCGATGTAGTCCTTGCGCGCGCTGTCGTTCGGGGTGTCGACGACGAACTCGCGGGTCTCGGCATCGTAGGTCGCCGTCGTCTCGAGCGCCTGGACGTTGGAGCCGTGTCCGGTCTCCGTCATCGCGAAGCAGCCGGGCAGCTCGAGCGCGGCGATGTCGCGCAGGTAGCGCTCGTGGTGCTTGGACGTGCCGAGGTGCAGCACCGCGCCGCCGAACAGCCCGAACTGGACGCCGATCTTCACCAGCAGCGAGAGATCGCCGAAGGCCATCGTCTCGAACGCCGCGATCGAGCGTCCGACGGCGCCCTCGCCGCCGTACTCGACGGGGAAGCCCGTCGCCGTCTGGCCCTCGTCGGCGAGCTCCTTCGCCCAGGCGAGCACCTGGTCGCGGTACTCGTCGAGCGGGCGCTCGGCGGTCGGGATGTTCCCGGGCCGCGAGAGCCACTCCCGCACGCGGTCGCGCATCTCCGCGTGCTGCCCGTCGAGCACCCGGCGGAGGGCGTCGACATCGGATGCGGGACGGGCGATCGTCGTCATGGGCGGGCAGGCTCCTGTCGCGGCTCGGATGATCGCTTCGTACCCCACGTGCAACGGAGGACAACTTCGTTGCGTCGATGCCCGGGGCGGGATTCGAACCCGCACGCCCCGAAGGACAGCGGTGTTTGAGACCGCAGCGTCTGCCATTCCGCCACCCGGGCCGGCAGACATCGTACGCGGCGGGCGCTTGGGTGCGTCGCTCAGGCTGGTGCGGGGGAGGGGCCGGTCGAGCCGGTGCCGGGCTCGCGGCGCGGCTGCTCGGCGGTCCGCTGCTCCTCCGGTTCGCGGACCCGTGTGCCGCGCTCGTCCTGACGGCGCTGCCTGTCGTCCGGGACCGCGTCGTCGTCCTCGTCCCCGCGGCGGTTGCGCGGACCGCCCCTCGGCGCGGGCGCATCGCGCTCCCCGTGGCGCGCCTTCTCGACCTCGACGTTCCAAGCCTGCCGGAAGCCGCTCATCGCGAAGAAGATCAGCAGCAGTTGGACGATCGCGATCAGCGCGCAGACCAGTCCGAGCAGGTCCGACGCCAGCCCCGGGTCGCTGAAGCCGGGATGGTCGCGCGCGTACCAGCCCGGCACCGAGATGGCGGCGAAGATGCCCAGACCGATCGCCAGCGCCGCGATCAGCGGCAACACGCCTCGGCTCCAGCGCATGACGAAGAAGGCCAGCACCAAGTAGAGGAGGATGTAGGCGAGCTGCACGGGCTTCGCACCCTCGAGCGTCGCCCAGCCGCCGATGGTCACGATGAGCATCAGTCCGACGGAGACGAGCAGCAGCACCACCACCACCAGGCGCGTCACCTGCGACGACGCCTTCCCGCGGTTGGGATGCTCGATCCGGGTCCGAGGCTCCTCCGCCATATCCGGCGCGACCATACAATCTCTCTCGGGCGCATGCGGCAGCCGGATCACGGCAGCCGCGTGCGCGCGAGCCCGCTGCGGGCGTGGCGGAACTGGCAGACGCGCGAGGTTTAGGTCCTCGTGGTGCAAACCGTGGGGGTTCGAGTCCCTCCGCCCGCATGCGGTTGCTCCGGCGAAACGGCGGTGCGGTCATGCCTTCGCTCCTACGTGCACGTCGAGCAGCGCGACGCTGTCGCGGTGGGAGACGGAGATGTGCAGCAGCCGCGCAGGAACGCCCATGGATGCGCGTCGACGATCCTCCGCTGCCACGGCTCGAGCACGATCGGCCGGTCATGCTTGCGGCCCGGGCCGTGCTGGGGGAACGCCTCGACCCAACGTTGGCTCGACGCCACGGCGTGCACGCACTCAGCCCCCGGCACCCGATGGCAGGCGACGTGCCGGCAGAGATCGGTCGCGCGCACCGCTTCTGCGGCGGCCTGGTGCGGACGGAATCCGCGCACCCGACTCGTTAGGATGAAGCGGACCGCTCGCACGGGAGCGGCCCGGGGGACTGGTCCAACGGCGAGGATGGCGGTCTCCAAAACCGCAGGTCGGGGTTCGATTCCCTGGTCCCCCGCTCGTCGACGCCGCCCGGCGCAGCTTCGCCGACCGCGCCACTAACGCTGCGGTGGCTCGACCAGAACGAGCTTGCCGCGGTCGAGCAACTGCGCGATGGCGCAGGCCTTCTCGATCTGCTCCGGCGAGTACCGGACCGGGTTGTAGAGGGTCTCGAGGTGCACGCCGGGGACTTGCATCCGCCAAGGCTGCCCCGAGACCCAGCGTGCGTACACTCCCCGCCGTTCAATGGCGCGTGCGCGGTCCGAGATCTTCGCCGACGGGATGCTCGACGGGCGCGTCGTGCTCATCACCGGCGGCGGAACCGGCCTCGGGCGGGCCGCCGCGGTCGAGCTCGCGGCCTGCGGCGCGCAGGTCGTCATCGCGGGCCGGCGCGAGGACGTGCTCGAGACCGCGGCCGGCGCGATCGGGCACGGGGCGGGCCACGTCGCCGGCGACGTCCGCGAGCCGGACGCAGCGCGGCGCATCATCGAGCGCTGCCTCGAGCGCCATGGACGGCTCGACGTCCTCGTCAACAACGCGGGCGGCCAGTACTTCGTTCCGGCCGAGGCGATCGCGGCGAAGGGCTGGCGCGCGGTCCACCGCCTGAACGTGGGCGCGACGGAGCTGATGAGCCGCGTCGCCGCCGAACTGGCGTTCCGCCCGCAGCGCTCGGGGACGATCGTCAACGTCACGCTCTCCCCGCACCACGGCCTGGCCGGGATGACGCACTCGAGCGCCGCGCGCGCCGCGGTCGAGGGCTACACGCGCGCGCTCGCGCGCGAGTGGGCCGGCGACGGGATCGCCGTGCTCGCGGTCGCGGCCGGGCACTTCGACACCGAGTCGCTGCGCAAGTACCCCGAGCCCGTCTGGCGCAGCGCGGCGCGAACCGTGCCGCTCGGCCGCCTCGGCCGCGAGGACGAGCACGCCTGGCTCGTCGCCCTGGCCGCATCCGATCTCGGCCGGGCGCTCTCGGGATCGATCGTCACGCTCGACGGCGCCCGCGACAACTGGTTCGGCCCCTGGCCGCCGCCCGCCATCACCGGAGACGGCGGAACGGTTCCGACCGAGGCACGGCGCGATCGGTGACGGGATAGACTGGCCGAGGTCCAACGCGGGCGAAGTGTTGTGGTTGCACAGAAGCCTTCCAAGCTTCTAGGGCGGGTTCGATTCCCGTCGCCCGCTCTGGATCGCTTCATCACGGGGAGTGGCGCAGTCTGGTAGCGCACCCGGCTGGGGGCCGGGCGGTCGCAGGTTCAAATCCTGTCTCCCCGATGCACACGAAAGCCCTGCTCACGCAGGGCTTTCGGCGTTTCAGTGGCGTGGCCAGCGAACCGCCACGGGGTCCAAACGGGGTGCAAAGGTTGCAGCCGAAGTCGAACGTGGGCCGGGTTCTGCGCCTCCCGGCCTATTGGCTGCATGCCGAAGAGGCCACACGGGTGAGGGCGGCTCTACGTCAAGTGGGGCGCCTACTACGGGACGCTGGCGAACGCCGGACGGGCGCTACGTCAACCGACGCGTGGGCAAGGTTCGCGACCGCGGTTCCGCCGACGGAATCACGCGTCGTGACGCCGAGCGGGCCCTCCGCAAGCTGATTGGTGAGCGGATCGCCGGAGGCCGCCGGCGCCCGACCGGCTCAGCGCCGCGCTGGGCGACGATCGGCGAGTGGCGGTACGCACCGTTGCTCGGTTCGCACGACAAGGACCGAGTCGAGAACCGTCTGCACGAGGAGATTGCGAAGGGGCCATCACGATGCGCCGCGCCCAGCGACTCATCGCGGGTCGCCGCCTACCACGCGCAGTTTGGCTGAGATTGCGCCGACGCATCAATAAGCGATCAGCTCGAGCAGGTTGCCGTCCGGGTCGCGGAAGTAGACGCTGGTGCCGGGGCCTTGCGCGCCGGTGCGGGGAACCGGGCCGAGAACGGGTTCGAGGCCGTGCCCGCGCACATGATCACATGCCGACTCCGGCGACCCGTCCCACGCGAAGCACAGGTCGGCCCCACCGGGCTCCGGCACATGCGCCGGAAGGGGGTGGGGCGTGGAGCTCGGACCGTGGAGGTTGATCTGGATCTCCCCGACGCGCAGTCCTACGCGGCCGTACTCGAGCTCGAGGCGCTCGGCGCCGAGGACGTCCGCATAGAACGCTGCCGCCGCGTCCATGTCGGTGACCTTGAGGACCACGTGGTCGAGCCGGCGAACCCGTGTCACGTCAGCTCGTCCTCCTCTCGGCGTCGGCCTTGGTTGCGGTGGTTGGCCATTCGCGGCGGTCCCCGGGCGTCCGACCGGCGGGGGGCGCAAGTAGCGTACGCGGTCCGCGTTCGCGTGCGGTCGCGGCGATGCCGGCGGCGCCGGCCACACGACGAGGGAGGCAGGATGAGCGATGTTCCGGACGACCAGATCGCCGCGGTGAACGCGACGTTCCGGCAGCCTTCGACGAGTCCGTTCGGCCCCGGCGACGAGATCGGGATGCTGAACCTCATGACCGACGCCACGCGCGCGCGCGTCATGGCGGAAGCCGACGGAGCGAAGATGTTCGACCTCGCGGTCGATTACTTCGTCGGCATGCCCTCCTGGACGTACGCGGGCGACCCTGGGTTCAACATCTGGATGTCGCACACGCCGAGCGGAACGATCGTCGAGGACCCGATGGGCGTCGGCGAGGAGCAGAACCGGCTCGTGAGCTACTCGGGCGACTGCATCGCGATGTACACGCACTGCGGCACGCACCTCGACACGCTCAACCACTTCGGCTATTGCGGCCAGATCTGGAACGGGTTCACGGAGGAGAAGCACCTCGGCGCGCGCCAGTGGACGGTCTGCGGCGCCGACAAGCTGCCGCCGATCGTCGCCCGCGGGGTCCTCATCGACGTCGCCGCGGCGCTCGAGGTCGACGTCCTCCCCGACTCGTACGGGATCGGCGAGGACGATCTGCGGATGGCTCTCGACCGGCAGGGAACCACGCTACGCCCGGGAGACATCCCGATCGTCCGGACGGGTCGGATGAAGCACTGGCCTGATCCCGACAAGTACGCGCTCGACGAGCCGGGCGTCAACCGCGAGGGCGCGGAGTTCCTGGCGAAGGCCGGCGCGATCGTCATCGGGGCCGACAACCTCGCGCTCGAGCACTACCCCGGCGCCGACCCCGAGAACTGGGAGGTCGTGCACACGTACCTGCTGGCCGAGGCGGGCGTGCCGATCCTCGAGGTCGTGAACTGCGAGGCGATCGCGGCGGAGGAGGTATACGAGTTCGCGTTCTTCGCGGCCGGGATGCCGCTTCGCGGGGCGACGGCCGCGCCGCTGCGACCCGTCGCGTTCCCTCTGCGACGGTGAGCGCGCGCTCCTGGAGGCGACGCGACGGACGCAGATGCTGTACAAGGGCCGCATGACCACGCTGGCACTCGCTCAGCTGAGCGGGCCGCCGGACGGCGGTGTGGAGAACCGCGGGCGCAGCGTGCGAATGGCCGCCGACGCGTTCGAGCGCGGCGCCGACCTCGTTGTCCTGCCGGAGCTGATCGTCCCGGGCTACGACCTGCGAGCGGACCGCGTCGCCGCCGCCGCGGAACCGGTCGACGGCGACACGGTCGCCGCGTGGACGGCGCTGGCTCGCGAGGCGGGCGGATACGTCGCGGGCGGCTTCGCCGAGCGCGACGGCGACGCCATCTACAACACCGCCGTCCTGGTCGGGCCGGACGGCGTCATCGTGCACTACCGCAAGCTGCACCTGTTCAGCGCCGAGCGGGGCGTCTTCACGCCCGGCGATCTGGGCCTTCCGGTGGTGGCGACGCCGGTGGGGCGGATCGGGCTCTGCGTCTGCTACGACCTGCGCTTCGTCGAGACGCTGCGGATCCTGGCGCTCGAGGGCGCAGAGCTCGTGTGCGTCCCCACGGCGTGGGTTTCCGGCTTCGACACATCGCGCTGGGACGGCGACGGGTATTGCTCGCAGGCGCGGGCGGCGCTCGTGCAGGCGAACCTCAACCAGGTCTACGTCGCCTGCGCCTCGCAGGCGGGTGCCCAGGAGGACCGCGAGTTCCTCGGCTCGTCGATCCTGGCCGACCCATTCGGCGCGTGCGCCGCCGGGCCCCTGCCCGGTGACCGCGACGAGCTTGTGCTGGTGGAGGTCGACCTGGCCGACGCGACGCGTGCCCAGGACCGTGGCGGAGGCGTTCGCCCGCGCGCCGATCGCCGGACGGACGTCTACGGGCTCGACGTCGGCGGGCGGCGCCTGTGACCGCGGCAGTGATCTACGTGGACGATCCGGAGCTCAGCGTCACCGCTTCGGGCGCGCTGCGGATCGACGGCATCGGAGCCGCGGATCTCGCCGAGCGCTTCGGGACGCCGCTGCACGTGATCTCCGAGACCCGGCTGCGGCGGAACTACCGCCGGTTCCGCGACGCGTTCGCGCAGCGCTGGCCCGCGCCTGTCGCCGTGTACTTCGCGCAGAAGTCCAATCCGTCGCTGGCGCTGCGCAGCACCCTGACGCAGGAGGGTGCGGGCGGCGACTGCCTCGGCGCCAACGAGCTGCGCGCGGCGCTGATGGCCGGTGCAGATCCCGCGCGCCTGGTCCTCAATGGCAACGACAAGACCGACGAGGCGCTCGCGCTGGCGGTCGCCTGCGGCGCCCGGGTCAACGTCGACGACCTCGATGAGATCGACCGGCTGGCCGCCGTGGCGGCGGAAGCCGGGCGAACGGTCGAGGTCGGGATCCGCACGAAGCCCGACCTCGAGGCCTTCGCCGCCCGTGGCTCGGAGATGATGGATCTCACGGTCCGCGACTACGCCGCCGTCTCGAAGTGGGGGCTGGATCCCGCCGCGGCCGCGCACGCGGTGGAGGCGATCCGAGCGCGCCCCGAACTGCGCCTGGTGGGCCTGCACTATCACCTGGGGCGCCACTTCTCGCACCCCGACCTATTCGCCCTGGTCGTGCCGGGGATGGCGGCGCTGGTCGGTCTGCTGCGCGACCGGACGGGCTGGACGCCGGAGGCGCTCACCGTGGGCGGGGGATTCACCCAGGGCCGCGACCCGTTCTTCCGCAAGCCCGGCCCGGGGGAGCCGTGGCCGCAGGCCGCCGACTGCTTCGTGGCGCCGATCGAGGCGTTCGCCGACGCGCTGTGCGGCGAGCTCCAGCAGGCGCTCCGAGCACGCGACCTGCCACTGCCCGTGCTCGGGCTCGAGCCCGGGCGCTTCATCACCGCGAGCGCCGGCCTGACCTTGACCCGGGTCGGGACCATCAAGCAGGGCCCCGCCCGTCGCTGGGTCATGGTCGATGTGTCGGTGGCCCAGCTCGGCATGTCGCGGTCGCCGCGCGACGCCCACGCGATCGTGGTCGCGGACGGCAGCGCCCGCGACGAGGCGGTCACCTGCGACGTCGTCGGCCCGCTGTGCGTCCTCGACGTCGTCATGGAGCAGGCGCCCCTGCCGGCCGTCGGGCGCGGCAGCCTCCTCGCGGTGCTCGACACGGGCGGCTACGCCGACGGGGAGGCGAGCAACGCCAACTCGATCGGCCGTCCCGCGGTCGTGCTCGTGCGCGACGGGGCCGCGGACCTCATCCGGCGCCGCGAGACATTCGACGACGTCTTCGCCCGCGACGAGATCCCCGCCCGGCTGCTCGCTGCGGGCGAGCCGCCGCCCTGGCCGATCGGGCCGTGAGCGCACCGGCCGCGCTCGCCCTCGGCGAGCTGGTGGAGCGCGTCCGGTCGCAACCACTGCCGCCCGCGGTCGCCGACGCCGCCAGGGCGCATGTCCTCTATGACCTCGCCTGCGGCCTCGCCGCGGACCACGACGCCGTCGCACCGGCCGCCGCGGTCGGCCTCCGCGCGGGCGGCGCGGAGGCCACTGTGCTCGGCGGAGCGCGCCTCGGCGCGGAGCCCGCGGCCTTCCTCAACGCCGCGCTGGTGCACTCGCGCGCCCAGGACGACACTC